>JACPLM010000046.1 GCA_016186525.1 Candidatus Nealsoniibacteriota bacterium
ACATCTTCCTAGCCTTTTCGGATTTTCTGTCAAAAACAATCTCCATGATTTTTGCCTCCTTATTAAATTGTCAAACAAACAACAATAAATTATACATAATTTAGCTAAAAAGTCAACAAAAAAAGAGGACTAAAATCCTCTTTTGATAATGCATTAGATTAAACCGATTTTTTCCATTCTTCTCTTAAAATTGCCATTCTGTACATATCAACATATCCGCCCCTGATTTTATATTCACTCCGGAGGGTTCCCTCGATTCGAAAACCAACTTGAGCGTAAAGGTGAACGGCTTTTCCATTCGTGACAAAAACATTGAGATAAATCTTGTGCAGATTCATTGCGTTGAAAGCAAAGCCGAGCAGGGCGCGAATCGCTTCTCTAGCATAACCCTCATTCCAATGCTCCTTTTTACCGATAATGATTCCGAGACGGGCAGTATCATTCTTAAAATCAATTTCATGAAGTCCGCAAGTGCCTATAAGCTCTATAAACCTTCCATTATTAATGAATAAACCAAGAAGAAAGTCAGTTGGGCTATCTGCCATCTTAGTTAAATAGCGCGATTCTTCTTCGATGCTAAACGCACCCGTAAAGAATTGGAAATTACTGACAATTTCTCCGTTATTTATCCATTCCAGGATTTCTCTTCCATCACCGCCTTCTATGGGCACCAGCGATAATCTTTCACTGGAAATTGCTATAGTTTTTTCTTTCCAATTTCTCATATTTCCTCCTTTCAAGGAACTAAACTAACTGCTATATTAACACGAATTTAACTAAAAAGTCAACCCCGGGCGGTATAAATTATTTTTTCCAACATACTCTTTTATTTTCGGCGGAACTAAATTATCAATCGTAAGACCTTTGCGGATTCTTTCCCTGATGTCGGTGCTGGAAACACCGCTGACTCGCCCCTTTACTAAAATAAAACCAGCTGGCGCTTTATTTAATTTAAAGCCAACTCTGTTTACGACTAAAAAATTTATCGAAGAAAATAATTTTTTCCAATCTTTCCATTTCTTATAGCTCCCGGGCTTAACAATGTCCGAACCGACCACCCAGAACAATTGATGGGTATGATATTTATTTTTTAAAATCCTCATTGTATCTATAGTATAGCTTATGCCCTGACGCCGAATCTCCATATTGCTTGCTTTTATTCCCGGCTCTTCCAATAATTTAGACATTTTCCACCTGTGGTTAGCCGAAGCTAACAGTTTTCCGAAAGAATGCCTATAGCATGGAATCAGCCAAATCTCGTCAACAACTTTCTTTTTTAAAAGAAGCTTGGCCATCTCCAGATGCCCGCAGTGAGGAGGATCGGCGCTTAACCCAAGCAAACCTATTTTTTTAATCATATTTTATGACTCCTTCTCTTTTATATTCGGTGTTATCAACTTGCTTTACAACTTTATAGACGATCTTGGCAGAAAGGCCGAAATCCTTGATAATTGTTTCCGGCTTTATTTTCTTGACGCAATAAAGATACAAAATGGGGTCGGCTTCTTCGTAAGAAAAGCCCAGCTCTTTTTCATCAGTTTGCCCATCCCACAAACCGGCCGATGGCTCCGGGGTCGGCAATCCCAAATACTCAGCCATTTTTATTGCCTGGGTCTTCCAAAGGCCGGCAATGGGGCTGATATCGCAGGCCTGATCGCCGTGCGAAGTAAAATATCCCAAATAATATTCGCTTAAATTCTCCGTGCCTACGACCAAACCGTTGGACTGCCTTGCTAAAGCGTACTGAATAATCATTCTGGTTCTGGCCATGATGTTGCCTTTATCAATTTTATCTAAGGGCGCGTATTCGCTGATTTTCTTTACCTGTTCTGCCACCATTGAAGCAATGTCTATTTTCAAAGAATAATCGGGCTCCGTTGAAGCAGCTCCATGAGGAAGGAAAACTTTCTTGAGCTTTAAACCGGCCATTTCGCAGAGTTTGGCAGTCAATGAAGAATCAACTCCGCCGGAAACCCCGACTATAGCTAAGGACTTATTCCTTTCTTTGAACTCTTTCTTTAAAAACCTGCTAATTTTTTGGGCAACCGACTCATAATTTATTTTTGGAAGTATTTGATGAGGCATTTTTTAAATTTTCCCAAGTCTTTATTTTTTATCCTGAATCCGCCTGCCTGGGGATGACCTCCGTAAGTTTCCAGATATTTTGAGCAATAAATCATCGGTTTTACTCCGTCAACGCCCTTTGGAGTCCTCACTGCTCCCTGAGAATCTTTTTCTTTCTGACTGTACAGAAAAACCGGCTTTTTGTAAATATTGCAAATTTTAGAAGAAGCAGGACCGGCCATTAGAATCGGCCAGTCTTTACTGCCCTCAAAAATTATGGACTCTCCGGTTTTCTTTGAAATAATGCCCTCCGCTTCTTCTGTGATTTCTTTGATTTTTTGCTGACGCTCATAGGACTTTTCAAGGAGTTCCTCGGCTAAATGTTCGGCTTCCTTTATTGAGGTGGAAGTCAAAAGAGAATATGCTTCGTTAATATGGCCAGAGGCGGTTCCTGCAGCATGGCAAGCGGAAATTATCTTTTGAGCAATGGCGCGAGAATTATTTTCATCGGTTTCGGTAAAAACTTTAAGCCCGGGGCGGAAAGTATTTTTCAAAGAAGCTAATCCCATAGTTACGATTTCTATATTATCCTCTTCTTGTGTCATCATGTCGGCGATAGTGGCCAAAGCAGCCAATTCCAAAAAATTATTTCTTAAAGCCGGGGTTAATTTTTCTCCGAGCAAAGCTTCAGCTAATTTAAAAACAACTCCGGCTGCGGCAAATTCCTTAAAAGGGTAGCTGTCGCCCTTTTGTTTTGGATTGACAATAATTGAAGCTGCCGGAAGCTTATTTAAAACTTTATGGTGGTCGACGATCATTACTTCAAAACCGAGTTTTTTGGCCAATTTCACTTCTTTAAAGTTGCCAATCCCTAAATCTACGGTGATAAACAAGGCGGGGGAATGCTTTTCCGAATAATTCAAAGCATCTTCGTTGATGCCGTATCCTTCGGTTTCTCTGTCAGGAAAATATACAGCGATTACTTTTCCGCCTAAATTGGCAATCGCTTCTTTCAAAATAATAACAGACGCCACGCCGTCCATATCAGCGTCGCCGTAAAGAATTATTCTTTCTTCCTTCTTGATGGCTTTTTTAATCCTATCAGCCGCTTTTTTTAAATTTTTTATTTCTGGTTTATTTAACCTCTTGACCCCCCCACCATAACGAACACTAACGCTTTTAGCGCCAGAATAATATGTTCGTTTGGTGGGGGGGTTGACAGATTTCATAGGTATGCTATAATACTAATTGTTGGCAGGGGGACCAGGCTCCGAAAAGGCGTTTGACTGCTCAGCGGGGGTACCCAGCTAGAACATGCGCGCTATAAGCTGGATCTGCCCTGCAAAAATGCGCCGTCCTCGCCAACACTATAAGCCGCGGGGGTGATCCGATCCGATCAAT
>JACPLM010000047.1 GCA_016186525.1 Candidatus Nealsoniibacteriota bacterium
CAGGTGTTTGGCGTATTCAGCCATCGCCGAAGCGAAGTGATTTAGGGCCTTCGTTTGTTCTTGCTGTTCTTCCAAGATCGGAGAAAAAATCTCTTTTTGCGCTTTCTTTCTTAATTGCTTAATCTCCAAACTATAGCCGCTAATTCCTATAAGGAAAATAATCACGGCAATGCTTATCAGCCCTTGCTCACTTTGTAGGAAAAGAAACAAGAAACCGAGAACGGGTATTTTTTGAGAAACTGCTCCCTCTAAATCGCTTGGCCTTACAATAAAGGGGTCGTTTCCGGTATTGTCTCCTTTAGTTTGGAAAACGATTTCTCCGTCTCTTTGGTGGGTTGCTATCACCCTATGGGCGACAATTTGGGGATAGTTGTAATGCTCCCTGACCAAGCTCGGAACCTCAAAAACAATAATGTCCCCTTCTTTAACTTCCAAAGCGGAAATTGATTTAATGAAGATAAGATCTCCAGTATTGAATGTCGGTTCCATGCTCTTTCCGGTAATTCCGAAAAACGGCGACCAAGTTTTCAAGTAAAAAATAAGGGAAGCGATTGCCGCTATAGCAATTATAAGCCAAACTGCTTTTTTCATTTCCTTAACTCCTTTTTTGATAAAAAAGAGGGCTGGGAGCGAATTGCATCGCCTCCCAGCCCTTTCTTAAATTACCTTTGCCTGACTCTTATATTGAATGATGGAGCGGAAGTGGGATCTACTCCGGGTTCCGTCCTGTATGTTCCGTCATTGATTTTAACAGTGAACGGCCCGGTTTTGGCAGCCGGAACCACCAGCTCCACTACGCCTTCCTCAAGCGTCAGCCACTCGGTCGTGACTTCATCTGGAGTGGCGGCTCCGTCCATGACCCTTATTTGCAAATTCAAGTAAACATACTTGTTAATCAGTTCATCTGCATTTATCAACGCCACCGTAAAAACAAGGTTTCCAGTATAATCGCCGTCACGCGCCACAGTATAAAGGTTCCCCGCCTGCACAGAACCGATTTGTCCGCCAGTTGGATAAGTGGTCCACGTGAAGCCAGCTGCCGTCACTGTGGAAAATTCAGTCCCTCCGCCGGTGATTGTCACCGTAGAGCTTCCTGTCATTGAGGTATAGGCGAAACTGCCGCCTGCAACCAATACAACGACTAACGCTATCAGCCAGAGCTTCCATTTTCTTATCATGCCTTCTCCTTTCATTTTTTTAAAGACCTCCTCTTTTATTTTTATGACTTCCCAACTTACCTGTCAAGCTTAATTTTATTTTTATGATTTTTCTGCCATTCGCGGATGTCTTTGAGCACTCCTCCGAGCTTTAATAATTCCTCGAAAGCTAAAAACATAATGCTCAATCCGCCGTAGAAAAAGAAATGGCTGAAATAGACAATCTGATACTCTGGAATTTTTGCGGCTTTTTCTATGAATTCGTAAAAAATATTGAAAAATATTGAAACCATCACAAAAACAGCCATTATGTTGAGAAAACGAAAAAAACCTGAAAATGTCGGATTCAGCGATTTTCTTAAACGCAAAATTCGTTTCCTGAATAAAAACGCGCTAATTATTGCCGCCATGCCGTAAAAATACGGCGCCATGCTTTCCGGCTCTAAAGAAATTGTTTCCGGCCGTATGGAAAAAAAGAAAGAAAATAAGATCAGCGTCGCAATCGCAAATACCGTAAGCAAAATTGGCGCCTTAGAACTGTGATAACCGGAGGAAGCCCTAAGAAATATTTCAGAGCCCAGCACCATAAAAAGAATGCTGGTAAGATAGAAATTAACCGTAATCGCGAAAATATGGTCATTGTATCCTCCGGATAAACGGAATTGTATAAATTCAGAAATATGCGAGGCTGAAAACAGGAAAAAAGCGAATATGCCGGCAGTCAGGAATTTTTTAAAAATAGGGTCGGCAAGATAATAATTTCTCGCCAATGGCACTGCCGCGGCAATGACAAAAACCAAAGCGATAATATGAATAATGCCCCGGTCAAAAAACAAGGTTCCGCTAAGCTCGGTGGCAATAATTATAAAGATATTAATTATTATGAAAACAAGCGCTTTCATTCTCTTATTATATCATAATTCATAATCAAAAGCCGATGAATTGGCGTATTTTTGCGGCCGGAATGGCAGAAACCTGCCCCGAACTGCCGACAATAGACAAACCAATCACATTTCCCTCAATATCGAAAAGCGGGCTGCCGTTGAGGGAGACAGCATCAAAAATATTAGTTTGGATCAGATTTTTATCAAAAATTTTAATAATCCCTTCGTTGACCGCCATTTGCGGCGTAGTTGAACTAAAATCAAACCCGGACAAAAAAACTCTTTCGCCTATTTTTATTTTCTCTAAATCAGCAAAGCCAGCGGTGGCTAACCCCGCGCCGTCAACTTTAACCAAAGCTAAATTGCTCTTTAGGTCTCTTTTCAAAATCTGGTACTCGGGCCATTTGTCGCCAACGTAAAAAGCAAAATCGGAGCCCTGGGGCACGAGATCGGCTAAAGTTACAAAAAATCCGTCATTGCTGACAACTAAACCAGAACCCCTCAAGATATTGCCTTCATTGGTTTCGGTTTTCACTCCAACTATAGTTTTTGCCGCTTTGCCTGCAGCTTCTTTCAGGGCGACATTTTCCTGAATGTAATTGGTGACCTCTTTTCTCTCTGTGACGTAAACCGGAGTCTGCTCCAGCTTATACTTTAAAAAAAGCGGCCTTTCAACGAAGTAAGGCCACAAAATTTGGTCGGCAAAAATGCCGCCAATTGTTCCGATAATGAATATGGCTAAAATTTTGAGAATATTTTTTGTCATTTATTATCTTGAAGCAACCCTTAAATCGCTGGGAGTCCTAAAAATAACTTTCTCGCCATCTGCGTCAATTATTACCCTGTCTCCCGCTCCGATTTGGCCGGTCACGATTCTTAAAGCCAAGGGATCCAGAACCAATTTTTGGATAATCCGTTTTAACGGCCTAGCTCCTAAATTCTGGTCAAAGCCCTTTTCAGCCAAGAGGTCTTTAGCTAACTGATCAACTTTAATCTCAATGCCCTTTTGCTGAAGACGTTCGGACACTTTTCTTAATTCCAATTCTACTATTTCTCTGATTTCCTGCTTTCCAAGATGGTTGAAAATAACGATTTCGTCTATTCTGTTTAAAAATTCCGGCCTGAAATTTTCCCGCAAGGCCTCCATAACTTTTCCTTTTAAATCTTCGCGGGTTTTCTCATCCTTGCCATTAAGAAATCCCAAAGAATCCATTTTGGCAATGTGCTCTGAACCCAAATTGGAAGTCATAATTAAAATCGTATTCTTAAATGAAGCTGTTCTGCCTTTGGCGTCGGTTAAGCGCCCGTCTTCTAAAATCTGCAGGAGAATATTGAAAACATCGGGATTGGCTTTTTCAATCTCATCAAAAAGAATGACGGCATAGGGCCTTCTTCTTATTTTTTCCGTTAATTGGCCGCCCTCTTCGTAGCCGACGTACCCCGGAGGAGAGCCGATAATTTTGGAAACCGTGTGCTTTTCCATATATTCTGACATATCCAATCTAACCAAGGCCTTTTCGTCGTTAAACAAAAACTCGGCCAGAGCCCTTGCGGTTTCTGTTTTGCCAACGCCCGTGGGCCCCAAAAATATGAAAGAGCCCATTGGCTTTGATTCTTCGGAAATGCCGGCCCGCGACCTTCTGATGGCGTTGGAAACTGCGACAATCGCTTCTTTCTGGCCGATAACTCTCCTTTGGAGAATGTCCTCCATTTTTTCTAATTTTCTTGCCTCTTCCTCTATTAGGCGCATAACAGGAATGCCGGTCCAGCGGGAAACAACCCTGGCCACCTCTTCTTCTGAAACCTCTTCTTTTAAAAGCCGGTGCTTTTTCTGAAAAGCAGTTAGTTCTTTTTCTTTCTTTTGAATTTCTTTCAAAAGAACGGGAATTTTACCGTATTTAATCTCAGCTGCTTTTTGCAAGTCCCCTTCTCTTTGGGCAACATCGCTCTGAAAAGTCAAATCTTCCATTTCTTTCCTAAAACTCCTTATGGCCTGGATTAACTCTCTCTCGGTTTTCCATTTGAGCTCCAAATGCTTGGCTTTTTCCATCAAATCGGCCAAAGACCTGTTAATTGTGCTAATTTTTCTTTTAGATGTAGCTCCCGTTTCTGCCTTAAGGGACGCTTTTTCGATTTCCAATTTTTGAATTTCCTGTTTTAAGTGTTCCAAATCCGCCGGCTCCGATTCAATTTCCAGCCTTAAAGCTGAAGCCGCTTCATCCATTAAATCCACGGCTTTGTCCGGCAAGAATCTGTCGGTGATATAGCGGGCAGCGAGTTCGGCCGAAGCGATAATAGCTGAATCTTTGATTTTGACGCCGTGGTGAACTTCATATTTTTCTTTCAGTCCCCTTAAAATGGCAATCGTATCTTCCATTGTCGGCTCTGAAACGTAAATCGGCTGGAATCTTCTTTCTAAAGCTGGGTCTCTTTCAATGTACTTTTGATATTCTTTCAAAGTGGTAGCTCCTATGGCTCTTAATTCGCCTCTGGAAAGCGCTGGCTTCAAAAGATTGGAAGCGTCAATGGCGCCTTCAGCGGCTCCTGCTCCCACTAAAGTGTGGAGCTCGTCAATAAATAAAAGATAACGTCCGCCTGCCCGGCTGACTTCTTTGAGCAGCGCTTTAATTCTGTCTTCAAATTCTCCTCTATATCTCGTGCCGGCTATCATCGCTCCCAAATCAAGGGCTATGATTTCTTTTCCCTTCAAGGATTCGGGCACGTCGCCTTTTATGATTTTTTGGGCCAGCCCCTCAACAATAGCTGTTTTGCCGACTCCGGCCTCCCCGATCAAAACCGGATTATTTTTAGTCCTTCTGGAAAGCACCTGCATAAGCCGGCGGATTTCATTTTCCCTTCCGATGACGGGGTCTAATTTCCCAACTCTTGCCAAGTCGGTAAGATTTCTGGCGTATTTTTCAATCACCTGATATTTTGATTCGGGCTCCGGGTCGGTAATCCTTGCTCCGCCCCTGATTTGAGATAAGAGCTTAAGCGCTTCCTGATAATTTAATTTTCCTAATTCCAAAGAAGCAGCGCCTCCGCTTGCCTGTAAAAAGTTAGCTTTCTCTAAAATTTCTTTGGCTTTGGTGTCGGTATCCAATAGCGCTAAAAAGAAGTGCTCTATGGAAATAAATTCGTCGCCCATTTTCATCGACTCCTGGCGAGCTCTTTCTAAAACCTTTGCCATATCTTGAGTCAGGTAAAACTGCCCGAAGGTCTGGGGAGCGGAAATTATGGGAATCTTTTCTAATGCTGTTTGAATCTTTCTTTTTAATCCTTCGAGATCCGCTCCCAATTTTTGGAGCAAAGTTAAAACCACGCTTCCTTCCTGTGAAATCAAAGCTAAAAGCAGATGCAGAGCGTCAATTTGCTGCTGCCCCTTCTCTCTGGCTATATCCTGCGCAGAAAGCACAGCTTCCTGCGCCTTGTGCGTAAAATTTCCGCCATTCATCATGGTTTTAATCTAACACAAATTTTGCAAAATATCAATAGAATTTATTGCCAAAAGCTATTTATTAAATTTCCCACGCTGGCAAATATTTTCTTAAACCAAATAACAGGCGGTACTTCCTTATATTCCGGCAAGGGGTACTGGACAATGACGTCTTTATCTTTTGAGCAAGCATAGCCGTCGCTGTCTGTTGCTTCTAATCTCACGGTATTATTAAGAGTTGAGAATCGCACATGGGGAGAAGGCACAGCGTTATTGGTGCCGTCAACGAAAACGCCTGTGCCAGAAAGAATTGTCCAAAGATAGGACAGAGCTCCTCCAAAGCTTTCAGTGCCGCTGGAGTCAAACTCCACGGTTTCCCCTGTGGTTGGTTCTGTGGGCGTATAGCTAAAAACAACCCAAGGAGAAGCGTGCTTGTTTGTCTTCAACTGGCTGGAGTTTGACCACTCTGACCAATTGCCTTGATTATCTTTAACTCTGACATGCCAAAAATATGTAGTGTTCCATGTAAGTTCTGAAATCCAATCGCCTCCCGGGTCTGGAAGGTCATCGTCTTGAGAAAGGTCTAAAACATAGGAAGTTGATGGCGAATTAACCAAATGGTTGAACTTTGGGGAATTAAAGCCCGAGTTGTCATCTACTTCAATTTCGTAAGCGGCTTGGGGGTCGCTATCCGGATCGGAATAGGTCCAGCTGAAAGTGGGCACTGCTTTTCCTTTGAAAGCGCAGCGGTTCCAGCTGACTTCGGAAGCGGATGGCTTGCCGGGGGGAGAGTTAAAATTTAAACTGGTTTTCACTTTATAATCAGTCCCCTTAAAATTAATCCAGCCCAAAATTTTATCTGACCAAGCGTAGCCGGAAAAATCTCCGTTAACTTTATTA
>JACPLM010000048.1 GCA_016186525.1 Candidatus Nealsoniibacteriota bacterium
AAAACAAAAGGAACCCTTTTGGAAGAGTCCCTCTTGCTTGACAAGTAGATTAAGCTCGTATTGCTACGTAGCTCTACCTACTTGTAGTATATCAAAACATGAACACTTGTCAAGTACTAAATAAAATAAAAGAAAATATATTGGACATTTTATTGCCTCGGTTTTGCGTTGGCTGCGGCAGGGAGGGGCTATATATATGTAAGAACTGCGAAGTGTTTTTAAGCGAAGTTGAAAATACGATTCCCGGCTTAACGAGCGTTTGGGAATATGAAGGTCTGATGGAAAAGCTGATTTATAAGATAAAATTCGACGGCTGTTATGATATTATTGATGAGTTGGTTGAAAAAGCTCTTGGGAAGATAGATTTAAGATTACCGGAAGATACATATATAACATATGTGCCGATGTTCAAAAGACGAGAAAAGCAGCGTGGCTTCAATCAGTCCGAATTAATCGCCCGCAGGATAGCGGATGTGTTCGGCTTAGTCGAGCACAAGCTGTTGGAGAAGGTGGAGGATAAGAGGTCGCAAGTTGGTTTGGGCCCGAAAGAAAGGACGGAAAATGTAAAAGATGTTTTTCGGGTTAGTTTAACACCCGGTGTTTCTCCGTCAACACCGGGTGTTTACCCCAAAAACGTTCTGCTGGTGGACGATGTCTATACGACTGGAGCAACAATGAATGAATGCGCAAAAGTTTTAAAAAGAGCCGGAGTGAAAAATGTATGGGGATTTACGTTAGCTCGTAAATTAAGAATATGAATGTTATTAATATTGATGATAAAAAATACCCGCAACTGTTAAAAAAAATCGGCAAAGATGCGCCAAAGCAGTTATATTATAAAGGCGCTTGGGATGATGATATTTTCAAGAATTGTTTGGCAGTGGTGGGAAGCAGGAGATTAACCAGTTATGGCAGGCAAGTAACAGAAAGATTGGTGACAGAAATAGCCGCTTTGGGCATTACGATTGTTTCAGGTTTTATGTATGGCGGAGACGCTACAGCTCACAAGGCGGCAGTAAAAGCGGGTGGCAGGACGATTGCCGTGATGCCCTGCGGCATAGAGAGGATTCACCCCGAATATCAGCAGGATTTGTATGTTGAAATTTTAAATAATAACGGCTTGATTATTTCAGAGTACGAAGGCGATCAAATGCCGGTTAATTGGATGTATCCCAGAAGAAACAGAATTGTAGCCGGTTTGAGCAGGGCGACATTGGTGATAGAAGCCGGTTTGAAAAGCGGCACTTTAATTACGGCTAATCTTGCCAAAAAATTCGGCAGGAAAATTTTCGCCGTGCCAGGCCCAATCACCAGCGAAGTTTCAAAAGGGACATCGCAACTGCTCAAAGAGGGAGCCGCATTGGTTACCTCGGCAAAAGATATTTTAGATTTTTTCGGCGTCAGCGGACTTAGAAGCTTAGCTTCTAAGAAAGAAGCCAAGCTTCCCGGTGGAGACATTGAGCAAAAAATTATAGAACAGCTTAAAAGAGAATCGATGGAAATTGATGCGCTAGCCAGAAGTTTTAATATGCCGGTTTCAAAAATCAGCGCGATATTATCAATAATGCAGCTGCGCGGCCTAATCCGCCAAGAGGGTTCAAAATACTATCTCATTTAATCAAAGGGGCTTTGTGCTTCCTCGGAGGAAGCACAAAGCCCACACAGATAAAATACTATGAATCCCAAAAGACAATTTGAAGTAGGAAAGATTTACCATATCTATAATCGAGGCGTGGCTAAGTGCCAGATTTGCGAAGGAGAAAGCGATACTTGGCGCATGCTACAGGGGTTTTGCTTGTTTAATGATAAAAATAGTGCCGCAAATATTCTTTGGCAATTAGAAAGAGATCGTGGCCGGCTCACCTTGAATGTTTTGAAAGATTATATTCTTAATCCAGCAAATAAAAGAAAGCCGTTGGTGCGGATTCTTGCTTATTGCATAATGCCCAACCATTTTCATTTATTGGCGGAAGAAATAGAAAAAAATGGAATCACAAAGTTTATGCAGAAATTTGGCGCCGGTTACGCTCGTTATTTCAATAATAAGCACAATCGAGTAGGTGGCCTTTTTCAGGGAAGATTTAAGGCTGTCCCCGTAGAAAATGAGCAGCAATTATTGTATTTGCTTGTTTATATTAACGTGATAAACCCCGGTCAATTAGTTGAGCCTAATTTAAAAGAAAATGGTATAAAAAATATGGAAGAAGTTTTAAGAAAAGCAGATGAATATCAATTTGGCACACATCAAGAATACATCGGGAAGCGCGGTCCTCTAATTATTGAAAAGGGTATTTTTACTGAATTATTGCCTACACCGGAGATGTACCGCGAATTAGTGGAATCAGTTTTGCGAAATAAAAAATATTCAGAAATTCAGCATTTATTTTTAGAATAATAAAAAAATAAGAGGGCTCGTGCTTCCTCCGAGGAAGCACAAAGTGCCCAAGGCAATAAAAAAATGTCTAAAGAATTTAATCTTAAAACCGGGAAATTGGGCGAGAGGATTGCTGGAGAATTTTTAGAGAAGAAAGGTTATAAGATTTTAGAGCAGAATTATAAAACAAAATACGGAGAAATCGATTTAATATGCCAGAAAGGGGATGAACTTATTATAATAGAAGTGAGAACGAAAATAGGGGAGGATTTCGGCACTCCGGAAGAATCGCTGGATAAGAAAAAAATCAGAAAAGTTTGGCTGAATGCGTTAGCTTACGTTGGTAAAAATAATTGGAAAGGTAACTATAGGACGGACGCAGTGTGTATTGTTTTGAAGGCAGGAGGAGAGATAGAGAGAATAAATCATTACGAAAATATTACATAATTAATAAAGTCATGTTGGTCAAAGTAAAATCAGGAGCTAATATCGGCCTTGAAATGACGGAAGTGGACGTGGAAGTGAATGTGGCGAGCAGGGGATTGCCCAGTTTTGATATTGTCGGATTACCCGATAAAGCAGTGGCGGAAAGCAGAGAAAGAGTTAAAACGGCGATTATCAGTTCAAAAATAGAATTTCCCAATAAAAAAATTACGGTTAATTTAGCGCCAGCTGACATTCCCAAAGAGGGCTCTTGTTATGATTTGCCCATAGCGGCAGGTTTAATTTCCATCCAAACAGGAGGCAGAATACCGGATAAATCATTGTTTTTCGGCGAATTGTCTTTAGACGGTTCTCTGCGCCATACCAAAGGAACATTTTTGCTTGCTCTTTTTGCCAAAGAGCAGGGGTTTGAAAATATTTTTGTTCCCAAAGATTCGGCAGCTGAAGCCAGCATTATCCAAGGGATAAATGTTTTGCCGGTAGAAGATTTGAAACAACTTTCCAGATATTTTATCGGCCGGGAAAAGATTGAACCCTTTCTTTACCAAAAAGAAGAATTATTTGATGTGCCGCCAGAATTCAATATGGCGGAAATCTTAGGGCAGGAGCAGGCAAAAAGAGCTATGGAAATCGCAGCGGCTGGCGGCCACAACATTTTAATGGTCGGAAGTCCGGGGACAGGCAAGACTATGCTGGCCAGGGCTTTGCCGGGAATTATGCCGCCCTTAAGCGAAGCGGAATCTTTAGAGGTAACCAAGATTTATTCAGCTGCCGGCTGCATTCCTCCCGGAAGTTCTTTGAT
>JACPLM010000049.1 GCA_016186525.1 Candidatus Nealsoniibacteriota bacterium
AAAACCAAGGGAAATTAAGGCGTCTAAGGCCTCATCAGACGAATCCTCTCTGTTTATTTTCATTTCTTTTATCTTGCCCGTAAGCTCTAATAGTATTTTCTGCATCTTTTTCTGGCCAATGCCTTTGACTTCCGGCGGGAGAGAGCCTTTTTCCATTACTTCTTTTAATTTTTCCAAAGACCCTAAAGAAGCCAGCATCAATGCGGTTTTCGGCCCTATGCCGGAAATGCCGTTAAGGGTCTCAAAAAGCCCGAGCTCTTCTTGAGTTAAAAACCCGTAAAGCTCGATTGCATCCTCTTTTAGGTGAAGATAGGTGAAAATTTTCACCTCTTCTCCTTCGGAAATTTTCTTTAAATTAGCGGAGGAACAAAAAACTTTATAGCCAATGCCTTGATTTTCTAAGGTAAAAGACTTAATATCTTTGTATGTAATTTTCCCCTTCAAGTGGCGAATCATTAACTTATTTTAGCATGTTTGAGCTTTATTCCAAATTCAAGCCAAAAGGAGATCAGCCTAGCGCGATCAAAAAAATATCGGAGAATATTAAATCTGGCGTAAAGAGGCAGGTGCTTTTGGGCGTAACTGGCTCTGGTAAAACCTTTACTATGGCAAAAGTGATTGAAAAAACCCAAAAGCCGACTTTAGTTATTTCCCCCAATAAAACTTTAGCTGCCCAGCTTTATCAGGAATTCAAGAGTTTTTTCCCGAACAACGCCGTTCATTACTTCGTTTCCTATTATGACTATTACCAGCCCGAGGCCTATATCCCCCAAACGGATACATATATAGAAAAGGACGCCAAGATTAATGAAGAATTAGATAGAATGAGGCATGCGGCCACCCAGGACTTGCTGACGAGAAAAGATGTGATTATTGTGGCTTCGGTTTCCTGTATTTACAACATCGGCTCTCCTGAAGCTTACCGGGAGGTTTCCTTGGAATTAAAACAGGGGCAAAGAATAAAAAGAAGAGATTTGCTTTTAAATTTGTCTTCTTTGCAGTACCAAAGGAACGATATCGATTTCAAGCCTGGAACCTTCAGGGTTAGAGGCGATATTATTGAAATAAGCTTAGTGACCGGTAAAAAAATATTAAGAATCGAGCTGGACGGCGATAAAATAATAAGCCCGGACTGCAGGATTTTCCCAGCGCATTTTTGGGTCGCTCCCCAAGATAAATTGAATATCGCTCTTGAAAATATAAAACTTGAACTGCAAGGGCGATTGAAGGCCCTAAAAAAGAGCGGCAAATTATTAGAAGCCCAGCGGCTGGAACAGAGAACTAATTACGACATGGAAATGCTTAAAGAAAACGGCTACTGCCACGGCGTTGAAAACTATTCCGGCCATTTGGAATTTAGAAAGCCGGGTCAAGCCCCTTACGCATTGCTTGAATATTATCCTAAGGACTTTCTGGTTTTTATTGATGAATCCCATATGACTTTGCCCCAGCTCCATGCTATGGCGGTACAGGATAGAGCCAGAAAAGATGTTTTAATTAATTACGGCTTCCGCCTGCCTTCGGCTATAGAAAATAGGCCGCTCAAATTTCCTGAATTTGAAAAAATATCTCCCCAGACAATTTATGTTTCAGCCACTCCGAGTTCTTATGAAAAGAAAAATCCCATTGTGGAACAGCTTATCAGGCCCACCGGCCTGCTGGAGCCGTCTATTGAGATTAGGCCGATTAAAAACCAAATAAAAGACCTAATTAAAGAAATTAAAAAAAGAACCCTAAAAAGACAAAGAATTTTAGTTTTGGCTTTGACTAAAAGATTAGCCGAGGCCGTTTCCGATTATTTATCGGAAGCTGGCATTAAAACCCAATGGCTGCATTCGGAGATAAAAACATTGGAAAGGCCGCAAATTCTTAAGGATTTCAGGGGCGGCAAATACGACGTTTTAGTGGGAATAAACCTCTTAAGAGAAGGGTTGGATTTTCCGGAAGTTTCCTTGGTGGCTATTTTAGACGCTGATAAGGAGGGCTTTTTAAGAAACGAAACAACTTTAATTCAAATAATGGGCAGGGCCGCGAGGCACTTAGAAGGAAAAGTAATTATGTATGCCGATAAGGAAACCTTTTCAATTAAAGAGGCCAAAAAAGAGGTTATGCGGCGCAGAAAAATTCAGGAACAATATAATAGAGAAAATAAAATTATCCCCGCGCCCATCATTAAAGAAATAAAAGAATGGCCGTTCGTGAATAGGGAGGGGGCAGAAACTTTAGAATTCTGGGCGATTCGCGATAAGAAACTTCTGGAAAAAGAAATGAAAATAGCCGCAGGCGCTTTAGACTTTGAAAGGGCCGCCCAGCTTAGGGACTTGATTAAAAAACTGAAAGATGTTAAGGGTAATAATATATGGCAATAACCAAATCAGCTAAAAAAGCTATTCGCCAAAGTCTCAAGCGCAAAGCAGGGAATTTGGTTTATAAAAATAAACTAAAAAGCCTCATTAAGGAAGCGAGGGCTTTGGTTTCGCAAAAGAAGATAAACGAAGCTAAATCTCTTTTGCCGCAAGTTTATAAAATCTTAGATAAATCGGCTAAGGTCGGCATAATTAAAAAAAATGCCGCCTCTCGAAGCAAGTCCAGAATTACCAAACTTATAGCTAAATCGCAGTAATCAGCAAATCAAGGGCTATCTGCGGGTCTAATTGGCCCGTTTTTATTTTCAAATCAGCTTCAAAAATCTTGCGATAGATTCTTCTTAAATCCTCAAATGTAAATCTTTGGGCCAGACCTAAAATTTTTCTCGCAAAATAAGGGTGGGAGTTAAGCTTTCCCGTTTCTTTTGCCGCCAATAAATTCCTGAACTGAAAATTAATCATTGAAAGCAAATAAAGCGGACTATCGCCTTTCTCTAAATGCTCATGAATTAAAGAAACGGCCTGTTTTTTATTTCTTGCGGCCAAAGCATCAATTGTTTTAAAGATGTCTGTTTCAATTTGGGGCCTCACCAAAAGACTTACGTCTTGGACTGTAATATTTTTTCCCTTTTTAAAAGCGGCTAATTTTTGAACCTCGTTAGATGCCCTCCATAGATCATTGCCAGTATTGCCAATCATTACTTCTAAGGCCTGCGGGTCAATTTCTGCCCCGTATTTTTTGAATTCCCTATCAGCCCAATTTTTTAATTTTTGCCCCTCCAACAACTCAAAGGCCTGGGCCTTGGAATTTTCTATCAAAAATTTTAGAAGAGCGTCTTTGGAAGCAATCTTCCCTTCTTCTTGAAAAATAATAATGTCTTTAGAATCTATAAATTTTTTGCCGTCCTTCAAAAAAGCAGTCTTGAATTCCTGGTTTTGGAAAATATCTTTTAAAATTATCAATTTTTTCTCCTGGAACATTGAGATTTGCTGAAAAATATCTTTAAAATCGCGGTAATCCAAATTCTCCCCATCAAAAAATCTTAAATTCAGCCCGCTTTTATGGACTTCTTTATAGCGCGCAACAATTTCCTCCAGTTTTCGCCTGCTTCTATATGTGTCTTGGCCGTAAAGAAATATAATCATAGCTGACATCGAGGGCAGAAGCGCGCGCTTCGGCCGCCGAGTTTAATTCTCCGGATTATGCCTCCGTCTCTTCTTGGACATTTCTCGCCCTCTTTTTGGTAAACCTTATGGTGTTTTACATAGTCCCCTTTTCGGCCGCAGGCGTCAAGATAATATTGGACGGAAGAGCCCATATGCTTAATCGCGTCTTTCAAAATTTTTCTTATATTCTTATGAATTCTTCTTATTTCTTCGTTTTTCAGCGTTTTTGATTGCCGCAAAGGATGGACTTTGGAAGTAAATAGAATCTCATCGGAATAAATATTGCCAATGCCGGCAATAAGCCCCTGATCTATTAGCAGGGGCTTTATTTTAGCGTTCGGCCGCTTCTCCAAGGCATCCTTAAACTCCTTGAGGCTGATTTCTAAGGCCTCTGGACCGAATTTTTCTTCTATCTTTTTTGTGTCCTTAACTTCTTTCCACCAGCCAAATTTGCGCGCATCGTTAAAAATCAAGTGAGAACCGTCGTCAAATTTAAATATTTTTCTAGTATGCTTTGAGGGTTTCCCGCTAAAAATCAACTGGCCGGTCAATTTTAAATGAAAAACCAAACTCGACCCATCTTTGAAGTTAATTATCAAAACTTTGGCTCTGCGCCTAATGTTAGAAATTTTTTTGCCGTTTAATTTTTTGCCGACAATTTTCCCGGATAACTGGCGCCTAATTGTTTCTACCTCGGGCAATTCCGGCATAGAAGTGTAATTTTACAAAACAACGTTTTTGACCTTATCAACGATTTCTCTGGGGGTGTGATGGGCTTTTATCAAATAATCTACTGCCCCCATCTTCATACCTTTTTCTAAATCTTCTTTTTGGCCAAGATTAGACAAAATAATAACCGATGTGGAAGCTAAAGCCGGATCAGACTTTATGCCTGCTAAAACATCAAACCCGCTCATCTCCGGCAAAACAAGGTCTAGTAAAATCAAATCTGGCTTTATTTCTTTGGTCTTTTTCAGCCCCTCTTCGCCGTTAACGGCTTCAGCGACCTCAAACCCTTCCTCTAAAAGTTTTTTTACAAGGAGTTCTCTTAAAAATTTATCGTCTTCAATGATTAAAATTTTTTTTGCCATACTACTTGCCGATTTGTTTTATCACCTTATTTATTACCTCCTGGGGATCAAACTCCGTTTTGATGAGCCAGTCTTTGACCCCTAATTGCTTGGCCCTGTCTAACTCTACGGGTTGGCCGGAATTAGAAATAATAACTATTGGAATTTTTTTTAATTCTTCATCTTTTTGCATCTCTTCCATAACCTCGAATCCTCCCATTTTCGGCATAACTATGTCTAATAAAACAAGATCGGGTTTCTCCTCGCGCAGCATCTTTAGCCCCTCTTCCCCGTCTCTTGCCAAAAAAACGTCGTAACCTTCTTTTATTAGTTTTCTCTGAAGAAGGCCTATCAAAACCTCTTCATCCTCAATTAATGCAATTTTTTTGTTTTTCTTAGGCATATGCTTTAATTTAATTAATTATCGCTGCGGCTTCTTATCGCTATATCTATTATTCTATTATTATTTTAGAACTTTTTTAAGAATTCGGCAAACTCTTCTGCCGCAGGGAGCGTAAAATAAAAAGTGGTTCCCTCCCCTTCCTTAGAGTCGAACCAAATTTTACCTCCATGGGCCTCAATGATATTTTTCGCAAGGAAAAGACCAAGCCCAGACCCGACGGTTTCCATCCGAATCGGCTTGAAACCTCTGAAAAACTTGCCAAAGACCCTATTTTGTTCGTCTTCGGGAATGCCTATGCCGGTGTCTTTAATTGAAACCTCAATCTTGCGGCCAACCGTCCTCGCAAAAATATTTACCGATCCGCCGGTATTGGTATATTTTATGGCATTATCCACTAAATTGCGAATAACTAATTTTATCTTTTCCACTTCCACCATCACCTTGGGCAATTTATCTTTAGGTTTCTCGAATATGATTTTAACTCCTCTCTTTCGGCTTTCTTCTTTATAAGAACCAATCTCGGACTCAAGCATGGGCGCAATGTCGGTAACGGCTAAATTGTAAAGATATTTGCCCTCTTCAATCCTAGCTACATTTAAAAGATCGTTAATTAGAGAAATCATCCTTTCGTTGGAGATATAAGTTCTTTCAAGAAAACTTCTTTGCTCTGCTGTTATTTTTCCCAAATCCCCTTCCAAAAACATCAATACGGTCCATTTAATAGCAGAAAGAGGTGTCCTTAATTGGTGGGCTGCTAAAGAGACAAACTCCGTCTTCATCGCTTCTATTTTTTTCTCTCTGGTAATATCGTGCAAGGTTACCAAAGATCCTATTTTTTCTTTTTTATTGAATAGGGAAATCTTTGAAACCTCCAAAACCAAATCTTTTCCCATAGCAAGCTCTTGCCTGAAAATTTCTTTGGCGGACTGTCCTAAAATTTTTATTAACGGCTCTATGGGAGGAAAACCGGCAAGCTCTGCGGGCGATTTGTTTATTATGTCAGCTGACTTTATTTTTAAAAATTTTTCGGCGCGGGGATTTATCAAAAAAATTCTTTCTTTTTCATTAAAAACCAAAAGCCCGTCGGAAAAATTAGCAACAATAGATAGGGTCTTGTTTTTTTCTTCTTCTATTTTTTTTGTTCTTTGCTGAATAACTTCTTCTTGCTTCTCGGCCAACTCGGATAATTCTCTGGTCCTGGCCCTAACTTTTATTTCAAGAACGCCCTTCGCTTCTTCTAATTGTTCTTTGGTTTTTTTTAGTTTCCCGACAATGCTTTTGAATTTCAATAAAATAATTAAGAAAACTAAAGTCAGCCCAATCATGTAGAGGTAATGGATATAATCGAAAATTGAAAACGTTTCCATTTCCATGAAATTCTTACGCCGATTATTTAAACGGGGGCAATCTTTCTATTAAACTGTAAAATCCCAATTTTTCTAAAATTTCTTTGGCTTTTTCTTTATTATATCTCTCGAAACTGCACTCTTCAAGGTTAAAATCAACGGGAACGCTCTTATAAATTGCGGCTAGTTCTTTGCTTAAAAATGCCTGTCCTTTGTATTTCACCAAAAGCTCGCTGATTTTGGGTTTTATTATGGCTAAGTTTTGATAGAGGTTTTCTAAATCGCCAAACTCTTTCAATAATTCCGTGGCCGTCTTCTCCCCTACCCCCCTGACTCCGGGGATATTATCGGAAGGGTCGCCCCTTAAAGCCCTGAAATCCAAAAGTTGTTTTGGTTTTAATCCTTGATATTTTTCTTCCACTAATTTTTCGTCGTATAAAACCGTGTCCTTCACTCCTTTTCTTAAATTATAAACTTTGGTATTGGAATCGATTAATTGAAAATTATCGGTATCGCCGCTTAAAATAATGGTTTCAGCTCCTGTCTTAGAAGCTAAGGCAGAGATTGTGCCGATGAGATCATCGGCTTCAAATCCCTGTTTTTCAAAAACCTGAACGCCAAAAGCTCCCAACACTTCTTTTATTATGGGAATTTGATTATACAGCTCGGCAGGAGTTTTAGGCCTCGTGGCCTTATACTCTTTGTATTTTTCGTGGCGGAAAGTCGGTTGCGGCAAATCAAAACAAGCGGCAATATAATCCGGCTGGAATTCTTTAACGGCCTTTAAAAAGACCAGTAGAAATCCGTAAACTGCGTTTATCAGTTCTCCGGTCTTGGCAGTTAGGGGCGGCAAAGCGTGAAAAGCCCGATGAATAACGGAGTTTGAATCAATAATAATGAGGCGTTTTGGCATTATCGTATTTTATCATGAAAATATAAAGCGGACGAATTATCGTCCGCTGTTTATTTCTTCAATCGATCCTAGCCATTTCTTTAGGCTCATAATCGTCTGATTAGGCGGCGTGCCAAAACAAATATGAAAAGCTGGAATACTCTTAGTCACGACCGAACCGGCCCCAATCACACTGCTCTCGCCAATTTCTACTCCGGGCAATATCACGCTGCCTGCACCGATAAAAACTTTCTTTCGTATTATCACTCTTTTCCAGCTATCCGCCCATTCAACGCCTGTCTCAAATATTTGATGAAAAACTCCGACAATAGAACAATTCGGCCCTATCAAAACATCTTCTTCCACCTCAACGTATTCAAGATAGCTGCCGGCATTTATGACTACATGATCCGCCAAAAGAACCTTTTTTAAAGAAACTTTCTCAAAAATCCGGCATTTCTCACCTACAGTAGAATCGTGGATGGTACAATTTTCTCTAACCTCCGCCCCTTCGCCCAATGAAGATTTTAAAATACGGGACGATCCGTCTATTTCGTTCTTATTCATTTCCCCTCCTAATTTTAAAAAGATCTAAACTACTAGACATATTAAACAAATCGAGATAAAAAACAAGCGGAGCAAAACGTACAGAGAACGGGTCTCTGTATGTTTTTTATTTTAAGGTCAGTTCGGGGGATTCATCGACTTTACCTTTATATTTTATGTAATACTCTAAAAATTCTTGGCATTTACTTCGGCCACCCATCGCCTCTAAAATAAATTCTCTTTCAGTAACTGAAGGGAAATTAGCACCTTTAAGATAATCTGAATAACTTGACCACTTATAATTTTCTAAAAATTTAATGACTTTTTTAAAATTACGGACCCCTCGCTCTTTCCATTTTGGCTCTATTAAAGAAGTGGGGTTGGCATGGATATAAGACCATACTATTTTTAATTGCTCGTCATTCTTTATGGGAACCGCCTTAAAATTATTTTGAAAAACATGTCCTTTGCGATTATGCTTCTTATTAAAATATCCTCCGTAACCCGCACCGAATTTCCTCATAAATTTAGTAATCCCATCGTCTTTAAGTTGTTTTACTAACAAATGAAGGTGGTTGGGCATTAGACAAAAAGCCA
>JACPLM010000050.1 GCA_016186525.1 Candidatus Nealsoniibacteriota bacterium
AGCATACCTTTCAAATATTGTCCAGTGTAGGACTTCTTGGCTTTGGCTATTGCTTTGGGCTCGCCTTCAGCTACTATGTATCCGCCCTTCTCCCCGCCTTCGGGGCCCAAGTCAACCACACAATCTGAATTTTTAATTAAATCCAAATTATGCTCAATAACGAGAACCGTATTCCCTTTCTCAACCAAGCCCCGCAGGACCTGAATCAATCTTTTAATATCGTCAAAATGGAGCCCGGTGGTCGGTTCGTCTAATATGTATAAAGACTTGCCCGTGGCTTTGCGTGATAATTCAGTGGCTAATTTTACCCTTTGGGCCTCGCCGCCGGAAAGCGAAGGAGCCGACTGGCCTAATTGCACATAGCCCAAACCGACGTCATTGAGGGTTTTCAATTTTTCATAAAGGCCGGGAATATTCTTGAAAAACTCCGATGCCTCGTCAATCGCCATGCCTAAAATATCGGCAATATTTTTCCCTTTGTATTCAACCGCTAAAGTTTCTTTATTGAATCTTTTTCCCTTGCATTCTTCGCATTCCACATAGATATCGGGCAGAAAATACATTTCAATTTTCTTCAGCCCCTGCCCTTCGCAGGCTTCGCACCTGCCGCCCTTAACATTGAAAGAGAAACGGCCGGCCTTATAACCCCTGATTTTAGCTTCTTTTGTTTTAGTGAAAAGATCGCGGATATGGGAAAAAGCTCCGGTGTAAGTAGAGGGGTTTGACCTTGGCGTTCTGCCGATCGGCGACTGGTCAACCAAAACAACTTTATTGATCTTTTCTATGCCTGAAATGCTTTGGTGGGCTCCCGGCTCTTCTTTCGCCCTATAAAACTTCTTCAAAAGGGCCTTGGCTAAAATATCGTTCATTAAAGATGATTTGCCCGAGCCGGAAACTCCGGTGATGCAGACAAGCTTTCCCAATGGAATTTTAACATTGATATTTTTAAGGTTGTGCTCTTTAGCGCCTTTGATGGTTATAAAACCCGTAACTTTATTTCCGAGTAATTTGCGGCTTTCAACTGTTTTGCGGCCTGACAAATAATCTCCGGTAAGGGTGTTGCTTTTAAATAGGGCCTTGGGCGTCCCTTCAAAAGTAATCTTGCCGCCGTATTTGCCGGCTCCCGGCCCCACGTCTACGACCCAATCGGCAGCTTGAATGGTTTGAGGATCGTGCTCTACCACCACCACGCTGTTGCCCAGGTCTTTAAGATTTTTTAAAGCTGCGATCAATCTCATTTGGTCTCTGGCATGAAGCCCGACGGATGGCTCGTCTAAGACATACAAAACCCCGGTTAATTTTGAGCCGATTTGAGTAGCCAATCTTATCCTCTGCTCTTCTCCGCCGGACAGCGTGGTGGCCTTTCTGTCTAAAGTCAGGTAATCCAAACCAACACCAATAAGGAATTGTATTCTGTTTAAAATCTCTTTGATGATCTGGTCTGCAATTTTCAATTCATTGTTTTGAATTTTTGATTTTGGATCGGAAATTAATCCATCAAAAAATTCTTTTACCTTTAATATGCTCATTTCCACCACTTTATCTATTGATAATCCGGCTACCGTCACGGCTAAAACCTCGGGCTTCAATCTTTTTCCTTTACACTGCTCGCATTCTTTTTCAACCATATATTGTTCGATTTCCTGCCTCGTATAATCAGAATCTGTTTCATGGTAGCGCCTTTCTAAATTTGGAATGACGCCCTCAAACCCCGCCTTGGCGGGGTCTCCGTAAAAAATAAAATCCATAATCTTTTTCGGCAAATCTTTAACCGGATCATCCAGCGAAAATTTATATTTCTGGGCTAAGTCCTGAAGCTGGATCCAAAAATATCCCTGCCTGCCTATTTTATGGGAGGCGTGCGCCCACGGAAAAATAGCTCCTTCAGAGATGGTTAAATTTTCATTGGGAATAACCAGTTTTGGGTCAACTTCCAGCTTAGATCCCAAGCCGTGGCAAGCAGGACATGCGCCATAAGGGCTGTTGAAAGAAAAAAGCCGCGGCTCTATTTCCGGCAGCGATATGCCGCAATCCTCGCAGGCAAAATGCTCGGAGAAAATCAGATCTTTTAATTTTTGATTTATAATGGCGATTCCTTTGCCTAATTTAAGGGCAGTTTCAATAGAATCGACTAATCTTGGTTTGTCCAATTCTTCATTTAAAATCAACCTGTCCACCACGACTTCAATATTGTGCTTTTTCTTTCTGTCTAAATTCAAACCCAAAACCTCATCGGTGCGATGAATAATCCCGTCAATTCTCACCCTGACAAACCCGGCTCTGTGGATTTCCTCAATAACGCCTCGGTGTTCGCCTTTTTTACCGCGGATAGAAGGCCCAAGAATGAGAATCTCTGAATCCTTGGGGAGTTTCAAAACCTGTTCTGTAATCTGATCTACTGTCTGGCGGGAAATTGCTTTGCCGCATTGAGGGCAATGAGGAATCCCAATCCTGCCGAACAGAAGCCGCAAATAATCATAAATTTCTGTAATTGTGCCGACAGTAGAACGAGGGTTGTGGCTGGCCCTTCTTTGGTCAATGGAAATAGCGGGAGATATTCCTTCAATTTTATCAACATCGGGCTTGTCCATAACTCCCAAAAATTGCCTGGCGTAAGCTGACAGAGATTCCACGTACCGCCTCTGGCCTTCGGCGTATAAAGTATCAAAAGCCAAAGACGATTTGCCCGAGCCGGAAAGGCCGGTGATCACCACCAGTTTATTTTTCGGGATATCAACGTCTACGTTTTTTAGATTATGAACGCGTGCTCCCCTAATTTTAATGTAGTTTTCAGCCATATTAAGCAGTTATTCATTATACGCCAATTGTCAAGCTGTGGCAAGAGTTGAGCAGTCATGCTTTTTTTGTTAAAATTTGTGAATGAATCTATCTTCTAATTTTTTACTTAAGATTTCAATCTTTGCTGCAGTCAGTTTGCTTCTGGTTATTTCTTTAATAGCCGCGGATGAAAAATTCGGCGTTTTCTCTTCGGCGCAAGTTGTCAGCTTAAATCCGGAAAACGCGTCTAAAAATATTCCTCTGAATTACAAGGTTGTTATAAAATTCGACAAACCAATTAACCGACGGGAACTCCAGCACAACATCGCTCCAAATGTTCCCGGGGAATGGAAATTTGAAGATCCGGTAATAAAAAACCATCTCTTTAAAACTTTGGTTTTTATCCCAGCGATTGATTTTAATCAGGACACTATTTATCAAATTAATCTAAAAAATATTAAAAGCTTCGGCATGGGCGAGCCCAATTCTTCCTATTTTATTTTCAGAACAGAAGAAGGGCCGAAAAACCAGGTTTTATCAGTCGCAACATCTGAAACTAATTTAGTTGACGCGCCATTGTATTGGCAGGAATCGCATCTTTCCTGCGAAGCAGCTTCCTTAAGAATGGCTCTTGCCGCTAAAGATATATATGTATCAGAAGATGACATAATGTCAAAAATCGGATACGACCCCACTCCCCGTAAAAATGGCGTGTGGGGCGACCCGAATAAGGCTTTTGTGGGCGATATCAATGGCAAAATTTGCGATACCGGATACGGCGTTTATTGGGACCCAGTGGCTAAAGCCGCTCAAAATTGGCGCAATGCGGAAGCTTTTTCCGGATGGAGCTTAAAAGATTTGATTAAAGAAATACAATCGGGCAATCCGGTGATAATGTGGGGCACTCTGCCGGTAGAAACCCTGCATGACTGCTCTTGGTTTACTCCGGAAGGAAAATATATAAAAGGATGGCGGGAAGACCATGTCAGATTGATAGTCGGCTTTTTGGGTGACGCAAGCAGCCCCTCAAAAATTATCTTAAACGACCCTTTGGCGGGAAAACTTTATTGGTCAGTTGATTATTTCTTGACAAATTGGGAAGCATTCGGTTATAGTGGGGTCGTCATAAAATGAATAAATTTAAATCTTTAAGCAAGAATGCGCTTAACCGATTGCCCAAAACTCCCGGAGTGTATGCCTTTAAGAAAGGCAGGCAGTTTTTATACATCGGCAAAGCTGTTAGCTTGCTTAATCGAGTCAAACAACACAAAGAGTTGCTCCACTTGGTGGAGCAACTGGCCTATATTAAAACGGGGTCGGAGACAGATGCTCTTATACTGGAGAATAAGCTCATCAAAAAATACCAGCCAAAATATAACACGCAATGGAAAGATGACAAAAATTATTTTTACGTCGGCATTACCAAGGAGCCATACCCTCGAGTATTTATCACCCATCAGCCCAAATTGAAAATTGAAAATTGGAAATTAGAAATTAACTATGTTGGGCCCTTTGTTGACGGAAAAAAATTAAAACAAACTCTTAAAGATTTAAGAAAGGTTTATCCTTTTCGCACCTGTAAAGCTTTGCCTAAAAAACCCTGCCTTTGGTACCAGCTGAATCAATGCCCAGCCCCATGCTTGCCCGCCGAAGCCTTAGCGAAGGAGGGCTTTTTTCCGACAAAACACATTGAAGCTTACGATATTTCCAATATCCAAGGGCAGGAAGCTACCGGCTCCATGGTAACTTTTATCAATGGAAAACCGGATAAAAATTTTTATCGGCGATTTAAAATCAAACTTGCGCAAAAACCGAACGACGTGGCAATGCTCAAAGAAGTTTTAGAAAGAAGATTAAAACATAAAGAATGGCCGTATCCAGATTTAATTTTAATTGACGGCGGGAAGGCCCAGCTCAACGCCGCATTAAAGATTAAAGATTTAAGAGCAACCCTACGGGGAGTCCCCGCGTGGTCCAGAAAGATTAAAGATATAAAGGTTATGAGTTTGGCGAAAAAAAATAATGAGTTGTATATGGAAAATAGGAAAGAACCTGTTTTATTGAAAAATTTGCCGCCAGAATTTTCCAATTTAATTTTGCGCGCCCGCGATGAAGCCCACCGATTTGCCAGAAAGTACCACCATCTATTGAGAGTTAAAAAAATACTAAATAGCTAAGGCCTTGCCCCCCACCTAACATAGGTGGGGGGGCTTGTTCAAATAAGCAATATATGATACAATAAGCTTGTGTTAAAGCTTCTTCTAACAATCGTCTCTGGAACCTTAGGGCTCTGGCTGGCTGATTATTTTATCTCTGGAGTAGAATTTACCGGTTCCTGGCAAACCCTGCTATTGGCCGGACTAACTCTGGGCTTAATTAATTTCTTCATTAAGCCAATCTTAAAATTAATCACTCTCCCCATCAGACTTCTGACTCTCGGCCTATTCGGACTGATAATTAACATACTGTTGGTTTGGATAATTGATATTGTCTTCATCGAGCTGATTATTGATGGCATTATTCCCCTTCTATGGACTACCTTAATTATCTGGGGGCTGGGAGTATTGATGCCGGCATTTTTTCCGAAGAAAAAAAATAAATTAATTGAAACTTAATTATGCAGGAATTTTTACCTTTAGCTCAAATTGTTATTTCCATTACCCTCATAATCCTGGTTCTTTTGCAGCAAAAAGGCCAGGCCTTGGGTTCTACTTTTGGCCAAGAAGGCGGATTTTACTCCACTCGCCGGGGTTTCCAGAAAAAAATCTTCTGGGCAACAGTTGCTTCAGGATGCCTCTTTATCATACTCGCCTTATTAAATTTTATTCTCTAGGTAGATGCGTTTACCATCAAAAAAGCAGTGGGTTCAATTTTTTAAAGTTTTGACCCGCAAGGAGAAAATATCTTTTTTCGTATTTTTGGGGCTGTTTTTAGCTTCCGCCTTGTCTTTATTAATTGTTTTTTATGCTAAAAATACTGAAGTCAGCCCAACAGCCGGCGGAACATATATTGAAGGCATGGTGGGCAGCCCCCGGTTTATAAACCCGCTTTACGCCCAGAATTCCGACGTTGACAGAAGCTTGGTTGAAATAATTTTTTCCGGATTAATGAAATATGACGGCCAAGGAGAAATAATTCAGGATTTGGCGAAAAGCGTAGAAATAAAAGAAAGCGGGAAGGTTTATGAGGTTTATTTAAAAGAAGGTCTCTTGTGGCACGATGGAAAAGCCCTTGCGGCCGATGACGTAATTTTTACCTTAAAAACTATTCAAAATTCCGATTATAAAAGCCCGCTAAGAGGAAATTATCTTGGGATAGAAATAGAGAAAATAGACGAAGCGGGCGTGCGATTCAAGCTTAAGGAAGCGTATTCTGGTTTCCTTGAAAGATTAACTTTCAAAATACTTCCAAAGCACATCTGGGAAAATATTTCTCCTCAAAATTTTCTCCTGACTAATTATAATCTAAGGCCGGTGGGATCTGGCCCATACCGCTTGAAAGAAATCAAGCAAGACGCCTCCAATAAAATAACTGCTGTAAATTTGGCAAGATTCGGCCAGTCCAATATCGCAGAAATCAGTTTTAAATTTTTTGATACGGAAAAAGAGATGATCAATGCGGCAAAAGCCGGCAAAATTGACGGGCTGTCAATCGGAAACGCCGAATATTATAATCTTCTTTCTAAATCCGACTTCAATGAATATTCCTTATTTCTGCCGAGATATTTTGCCGTGTTTTTCAACCCCGATAAGTCAAGATTCCTATCGGATATTAAAATAAGAAAGGCCCTCAACGCAGGGATTGATAAAAAAAATATTGTTGAAAATGTTTTGCTGAACAGAGCGGAAGTTATCGATTCCCCCATTCTGCCTCAAGTTTTCGGATTTAATTTGCCTTCTAAAATTTACGAATTCAATCAAGAAGTTGCCGAGGGGCTTTTAAAGGATTCGGGACTTGTGAAAAACGATGCCGGCAATTGGGCCAAGACAGAAACGAGCCAAACTCTTGAATTCAAAAGCGATTTAAAAGAAGGGAGCCAAGGAAAAGAAGTAACCAATCTCCAAACTTGTTTGGCCAGAGATAAGGAAGTTTATCCCGAAGGAAAAATATCAGGCTATTTCGGCTCCCAGACAAAAACAGCCGTAATAAAATTCCAGGGAAAATACGGAGTGGAAGGGACAGGGATTGTCGGTAAAAACACGAGGGCTAAATTGAATGAAATCTGTTCAACTCCAGCTAAAGAAACACTTCTTAAGTTTTCTTTAGCAACGGTTGATGACCCCGTTCTTCAAAAAGTGGCTGAAAATCTAAAAGAACAATGGGGAAAATTGGGAATAGGAATAGATATTCAGGTTTACCCCGTATCTCAAATAGAGCAGGAAATTATAAAACCGAGGAATTACGAAATGCTTCTCTTCGGAGAAGTCCTGGAAATCATTCCCGATCCTTATCCCTTCTGGCATTCTTCGCAGGTAAAAGACCCGGGGCTTAACTTAGCCAAATATGAAAATAAATCTGCCGATAAATTGCTGGAATCTGCCAGAGTGAGCTTGGACGAAGAAACTCGCGCTAAAAAATACCAGGAATTCCAAGATATACTTATCGGAGATGCGCCGGCCTTATTCTTATACAGCCCCGAGTATATTTATTACGTTTCTAAGAATATAAAAGGAGTTGATACGAAAATAATCGCTGAACCCTCAAAAAGATTCGCCAATATAGAGGGGTGGTTCATAAAGACGAAAAGGGCATGGAAGTAATAGATAAATCAAATATGCGAAAAATTATTCTGGAATTCCCCAAGCAATTCGGGGTGGGTTTAAAGGCGGCTAAAAATATTGGAACCAAGGGAAGTTTTGATAAAGTTCTTGTTTGCGGAATGGGGGGAAGCGCTTTGCCGGCCGATATTTTGAATATGTGGCTTGAAGATCAAAAAATGAATTTATCTCTGCATATTCACAGAGATTATGGCCTTCCCTATTGGGCCGATAAAAAAGACCTTGCCGTATGCATATCCTATTCTGGCAATACCGAAGAAACGCTATCGGCATTTGAGGAAGCGCGAAAGAAAAATTTAAAAATTTTAGCTATCGCCTCCGGTGGAAAATTGGCTCAACTTTGCAGGTCTCACAATATCCCCATAGCCATAATTCCTGCCGGCCTTCAGCCCAGAATGGCCTTGGGTTTTCAATTCGCCGCATTAATGAAAATTCTGGCCAATTCAGGGCTCATTCAAAGCGATTTAAAAGATATTTCTGATTTAGAAAATCTGCTTAAGCCAAAAACTTTGGAAAATCAAGGAAAAAAAATAGCCAAAAATTTAAAAAATAAAATTCCGATTGTCTACGCTTCAAGAAAATTTCAATATTTGGCCAGAATCTGGAAAATCAAATTCAATGAAAATTCAAAAACTCCCGCTTTTTATAATTATTTTCCAGAACTGAACCATAACGAATTAGTCGGTTTTGAAAATAACGGGTCTCCGACATCGATTATTATTCTTCGAGATGCTAACGATCTGCCAAGAATTAAAAAAAGGATGGGTCTGACCGCAAGTATCATGAAAGAAAGAGATATTAATGTTAACATTGACATTATTGAAATTTTAGGTAAAAATACTATAAACAAAATCTTCTCGAGCATTTTACTGGCCGACTGGGCCTCTTATTATTTAGCTTTGGGATACAAAGTTGACCCAACGCCAGTTAAGTTAAACGATGAATTTAAGAAACGCTTGTTAAAATAATCTCCGGCGGATGTGGCGGAACTGGAATACGCGTACGCTTCAGGAGCGTATGCCGCAAGGCTTGTGGGTTCGACTCCCACCATCCGCACTATGATAACAAAACAAAATATTAGAATAATCCCATTGGGCGGCCTGGGAGAGGTTGGCCGCAATATGATGTGCCTTGAAGCAGAAGGGGCGATTTTGATTATTGATATGGGCTTTCGCATGCCGGAAGAAGATATGCCCGGCATAGACTTTATCATTCCGAACATATCTTACCTGAAAGGCAAAGAAAGAAATATCGTAGGAGCCGTTTTAACCCATGGCCACTACGATCATATCGGCGCTATCCCCTACTTGATTGACAGATTGGGAGCCAATATGCCCATTTTCGCCGCAGGCCTTACTAAGGCAATTGTGCTGAGAAGGCAGGAGGATTTTCCGCGCCTGCCCAAATTAAACATAAATACGGTAAAAGACGGCGATATAATCAAACTGGGGCCGTTTACGGTTGAATTTTTCAGGCAAAATCATAACATTTCTGACAGCTTGGGGCTATTTATCGGTACCCCGGTCGGAAACATTGTGCGCACCTCGGACTTTAAATTCGACCTAACGCCAGTTTACGACCTGCCCACCGATTTCAAAAAATTGGAAGCAATGAGAAAAAGGGGCGTTTTGCTTTTAATGTCGGATTCTACGGGGGCTGAAGAGCAGGGCCACTCAATTTCGGAAAAAACCATCATGGAAAATCTGGAAGAGATATTCAAAATATCCAAGGGAAGAATTATCGCCGCCACCTTCGGTTCTTTAATCAATAGGATTCAGCAGTTAATCGCCCTATCTGAAAAATACGGAAGAAGGGTGGCTGTGGACGGATACAGCATGAAAACCAATGTGGAAATTTGCAAAAAACTCGGCTATATCAAATCCCAAAAAGAAACGCTCATCACCGTAGACCAAATTAAAAATTATCCGGATTCTAAAATCACCCTAATCTGCACCGGAGCCCAGGGCGAAGGCCAGGCGGTTTTGATGAGAATCACCAACGGCGAACATAAATTCGTAGAGTTTAAAAAAACAGATACGGTTGTTTTCTCTTCCTCTGTGGTGCCGGGCAACGAAAGAACCGTCCAATTCCTAAAAGACGAACTATATCGGCAAAAAGTCAAAGTCTTCCATTACAAAATGATGGATATACATGCGGGAGGCCACGCCCAAAAAGAAGAATTAAAAGAAATGATAAGGATTCTGCAGCCCAAATTTTTCCTGCCGATTCACGGCCAATACTCAATGCTGGTAAACCACGCTGAAATCGCAAGAACCGAGGGCGTCCCTGAAAAAAATATTGCTGTCGCTGAAAACGGCCAAATTATCAATTTATCAAGAGATGAAATTTATTTAGATAAAAAAACAGTGGAATCAAATTACGTCATGGTGGACGGCTTGGGGGTCGGAGACGTGGGCGAAGTTGTCTTAAGAGACCGCCAAACTCTATCTAAAGACGGAATGTTCGTAGTGGTGGTGGTTATTGACAGGCAATCTGGAAAAGTTAAGGGTTCTCCTGATATAATATCTAGAGGGTTCGTTTATTTGAAAGAATCGAGAGAATTGTTGAGAGATACGAGGCGCAGATTAATTGACATCGTGGAAGGATCTACCGGATCAGGCGGAGCTGTTAATTGGGTTTACGTCAAAGACGAAATCCGCAACCGCATCGGCGACTTCCTTTATGCCAAAACCAAGAGAAGGCCGATGATACTGCCGGTAGTAATCGAAGTGTAAGAAACTTAGTTTCCACTTCGAAACTAAGTTTCCAAAATAATATGAGAATTTTATCTGGCATACAGCCAACGGGCTCAATCCATATAGGAGCATACTTGGGAGCGATTAAGCAATGGACAGACCTCCAGGGAATGGGAGAATGTATTTTTTTTATTGCTGACTTGCATGCTCTGACTATCCCCCAAAACCCGGGGAACTTTCAAAAACAAGTTCTTCAAACAGCGGCGGAATTATTGGCTGCGGGCCTTAATCCTGAAAAATGCATTATCTTCGCGCAATCGCAAGTCAAAGAACATACGGAATTGGCCTGGTATTTGAATACCATCACCCCTCTGGGCGAACTCGAAAGAATGACCCAATTCAAAGATAAGGCGAAGCAATTTAAGCAAAATATTAATGCAGGACTCCTGAATTATCCGGTTTTGCAAGCAGCCGACATTCTGCTTTACCAAACAGAATCCGTGCCTGTGGGCAAAGACCAGGTTCAGCACTTGGAATTAACTAAAACCATAGCCAGAAAATTCAATCAAAAATACGGGGAAACTTTTAAGGTTCCCGAGGCATTGACTTTAGATCTTGGAGCTAAAATTATGTCTCTTTCCGACCCCGAAAAGAAAATGTCAAAATCAATGCCGGAAACATGCCTCTTCCTTTTTGACGAACCGGAGGTTATCAAGAAAAAGATAATGTCGGCCGTAACCGACTTAGGGAAAACTATAAAATATGACCCTGTGAAAAAACCCGGAGTCGCCAATCTTTTAACGATTTTCTCTTTATTTGATGGGAAACCGATAAAAGAAATAGAAAATAATTTTAAAGGCAAAGGTTACGCCGAATTAAAGAAACAGCTGGTGAATCTTTTAGTGCTGAAATTAGAGCCTTTCCGAAGAAAGAAAAAAGAACTTCTTTCGAGAGAGGTTTATCTTAAAGAAATCTTGGAACAAGGCCGCAAAAGAGCGGCAATCATAGCTCAATCCACAATGGATGCCGTCCGCCAAAAAATGGGCTTGCTTTAAATAACCTCGCAAGGTATTTAGGAAGAAATAAGAGCTGAGAGCTCTTTTTTCTTATGCTCTAAGAGTTTTTTTGTTTTGGCTTCTATGACTAACCGTAAAAGCGGCTCGGTATTAGAGGGGCGGACATTAAACCACCAGTCCTCAAAATCGACTCTTAAGCCGTCTATTTCCAGAACTTCGCCTGAACTGAAACGCTTCTTTAGCTCCCCTACTTTCCCCGCCTTATCCTCAACTTCAAAGTTTATTTCCCCCGAATGATAATATCTCTGATACGATTTTATCAATTGGGACAACGTTTTCCCGCTTGCAGAAATCAGCTCAATAATTTTTAACAAAACAAATAAAGGAGCTTCGCAAAAATAATGCCTTTGATGATAATAATGCCCGGAAAACTCTCCGCCAAAAATAATGCCCTCTTTTCTCATTTTTTCTTTGATAAAAGAGTGGCCCACTCTCCAGATCACCGGAATCCCTCCGTTTTCTTTAATAACCTCTTTAACTGCTCTGCTGGAACGAATGTCATACAATATTTTTTTTCTAGGATTTTCCCTTAAAATCAATTCGGCCATCAGAGCGATAATGATGTCAGCTGAAACTACTCTGCCATTTTCGTCAATAAAAACTACTCTGTCTCCGTCTCCGTCAAAGGCGACCCCGAAATCTGCTTTTCTTTTTTTAACATCGGAGCAAAGTTTCGCAATATTTTCTTTTTTTGAAGGGTCTGGGGAATGATTTGGAAAACTTCCGTCGATCTCTTTAAACAAATGGTGAATTTTCAAAGGCAAACTTTTTGCCAGATAAGGAATTAAAATTCCGGGCACGGCATTGGCAGTATCAATAATAATTTTTAGGGGTTTAAGATTTTTTGCGTTTACTTCTTTTAAATTAAATCTAAGGTAATCCCGAATGGCTTTCTTTTTTGTTATACTGCCATTAATGGACCTTGTGGTAATGCTCCCCATAGCAAGATCTTTAATTTTCCGGAGGCCGGTATTTTCTCCTATGGGAAAGGCGTTTTCTCTGACTAATTTAAAACCGTTGTATTCTTTGGGATTGTGTGAAGCGGTAATATTTATTCCCCCATCGTAGCCGTAATGGGCTGCTGAAAAATAAAACGTGGGCGTAGTGGCCAATCCCAGATCGAAAACCACAGCTCCCGAATCAACCAACCCCTTGACTAAATTTTTGCGCAGAACAGGGCTGGAAAAACGGCCGTCTCTAGCAACAACGATTTTGGGCTGCGGCTTTTTCAGAAATTCGACAAAAGCCCGGCCAATCTTGTAAGCGGTTTGGCCGTTGATTTCTGCAGGATATACCCCCCGTATATCATAAGCTTTAAAAATTTTAGGGTTGACCTTCATATTGATTTATTATAACATATAGTATAGAATTGAAGATGTAAAAACATGGAACAACACTACGAATTAACTTATACAATTTCAAAAAATCTCTCTCCGGAAGATGCAGCAGCTCTTTTGGAGAGGATAAGCTCTTTGCTTCCCAACGCCATTCAAACGGAAAAGGGGCAGGATTTCTTTTCTTTGGAATTTTATTCAAGTCCAGCTATGATTGAAGAATTGGAGAATAAAATTAAGCTGGAATCCCAAGTCAAAAAACACCTAATCGTCAAAAAACTGGCAATGAAAGCGATGAAAGTGAGAGGCCCGAGAATTAAAAAGACCGAAAGCCAACTTGCCCCAGAAGAGCAAAAAACAGAGAAAGTCGAATTAAAAGAAATTGATAAAAAACTTAAAGAAATTTTCGATGAATCTTAATAGGGTCATCATTATCGGGAACTTAGCGGCTGATCCAGAATTAAGAACTACGACTTCAGGAAAATCTGTTTGCAACTTCAGGATAGCTACCAATAGAATTTGGAAAGACTCTGCCGGACAGCAGCAAAAAGAGACAGAATTTCACACAATTATCGCTTGGGGCAGGCTGGCCGAAATAACCTCGCAATACCTAACCAAAGGAGCATTAGCTATGATTGAGGGCAGATTAAGAACAAGATCATGGCAGGATAAATCCGGAAATAAAAGATATACGACTGAAATTATAGCAGAAAACTTGCAAATGGGCCCAAAGGGCCAGGGCTTTAAAAGAGCAGAGGAGCATGCTGGAGAAAGAGATGCGTCTCCGGAAAATATACCCATAGTCGAAGAGCCGTTAGCTCCAGTGAACGAAGAAGCAGAAGAAGAAATCAACGTAAAGGATATACCCCTCTAGAAATTTTCAATTCTTAATTTTCAATTTTCAAACTAAATGAATTGTTTTTTTTGCCAAAAAAATATTCAAGGCGCCGATTATAAAGACGTTAAAACGCTAAAGCGTTTTATTTCGGGTTTGGGCAAAATCAGGCCAAGAAAAAGGACTGGAACCTGTTCCAGCCATCAAAGAAAATTAGCTAAAGCCATTAAGAGAGCAAGGCAGTTAGGATTGGTTCC
>JACPLM010000051.1 GCA_016186525.1 Candidatus Nealsoniibacteriota bacterium
GCTTTTTTGTTTTTTGTATAATAATGCCTTACTTCTTTAAATTCAGTCGCTAAATCGGCCATTCTGACAATTTCTTTTGGACAATAACGGCCGGTTAAAACAATATCTAATTTTCTACCATATTCTTTTAAAAATTCAATGGCCTCCCTTAAATCAATCAATTTAAATTTTAAAGCGGCGTTGAATTCATCAAGCACCAAAAGATCGCATTTTTTTAATTTCGCTATATTATTTGCAAAAAGAAAACCCAATCTTGCTAATTGGGAATCTTTTTCTGAATAAGGGCCGAACCCGGGCCTGCCAAAACTTCTAACTTTAAAATTCTTTATTTTTTTAATGATTTTTATTTCCGAGGAAGAACCATCTTTCAGGAATTGAACCATTAAAACCTTTTTGCCGGCGCCGGCTGCCCTGAGAGCCATGCCTAAGGCAGAAGTCGTTTTGCCTTTTCCGTTGCCGGTAAAAACAAAAATCATATTTTTATATATTGCAAGTCGGGCAAGCGCCCGGCGGCAAATCTGGAACTTGCGGGGAAGGATCTCTTAATTCCGGGGACGGCGGCAAATCTGGAACTTGCGGGGAAGGATCTCTTAATTCCGGGGAGACAGCTTCTTCGGGAATTTTTTCTTCTGTTGCAATGATTTTAGGCTGCTCTTTAGTTTTAATATCCAGCACCTGCTGCTGGCGGCTGCCGTTTCTAAAAACCGTAACTCCTTTGCAGCCCAAATCAAAAGACAAGAAATATGCTTTTCTCACGTCATCTTCTGAAGCTTCAAAAGGAAAATTAATGGTTTTAGATACGGCATTATCGGAATATTTCTGAAAAGCAGCTTGAATGCGAATATGATCTTCCGGAGTGATATCAAAAGCAGTTACAAAAATTTGCCTGGCATCTTTGGGTATTTCTTCAAAATCTTTAATACTGGGCTCTCCTGAAATCTTCTCAATCAATTCTTTTGAATAAAATCCTCTTTTTTTTGCCATTTCTTCAAATACCGGATTAACCTCCACCAATTCCTGCTCGCCCAAAACATGCTTTCTGGTAAAAGCGACCGTAAACAAAGGCTCTATCCCCGAAGAACAGCCGGCAATAATGCCGATAGTGCCGGTCGGAGCTATGGTGGTAGTGGTGGAATTTCTTAATTTGGGAGCGCCTTCTTTGTCATAAATACTGCCCTTAAAATTAGGAAAAGCTCCGCGGCCTTCGGCTAATTTTGCCGAAGATTTTTTGGATTCATCTTGAATAAATTTCATTACTTTTTCAGCTAAATCCAAGGCGTCTTTTGAGTTATAGGGGATTCCCAGCATAATGAGCATATCGGCAAAGCCCATCACCCCTAAGCCGATTTTTCTATTGCCTTTTGTCATCTCTTCAATTTGGGGCAATGGATAGCGATTGACCTCAATAACATTATCCAGGAAACGCACGGCATTAAAAACAGTTTCTGCAAGCTTTCCCCAGTCAATTTCCCATTTTCCTTCTTTTTTTTCTTCCAACATTTTAGCCAAATTAATGCTGCCCAAATTGCAAGATTCATAGGGCAATAATGGCTGTTCGCCGCAAGGATTTGTCGATTCAATTTCTCCCAATCTTGGAGTTGGATTGTATTGATTGATTCTGTCAATAAAAATCACTCCCGGATCGCCTGTCTGCCAAGCATAATGGACTATAAGGTCAAAAACTTTTTTTGCATTAAGCTTTCCCCAAACCTGGCCGGTTTTTGGATTAATCAAATCGTAATCTTCTTCTTTTCGGGCTTTTTTTATGAATTCATCCGTAACAGCCACGGAAATGTTGAAATTAGAAAGAATCCCTTCCTCGTGTTTGGCGGTAATAAACTCCATAATATCGGGGTGATCAACCCTCAAGATTCCCATATTGGCGCCTCTTCTTTTCCCGCCTTGTTTAATGGTCTGGGTGGCTGCGTCAAAAACAGTCATAAAACTGATAGGGCCGGAAGCCACTCCCTTGGTTGACTTTACGATATCTCCTTTCGGCCTCAAACGAGTAAAAGAATAACCTGTGCCCCCGCCCGACTGGTGAATTATAGCTCCATTTTTAACTGCTTCAAAAATCCCCTCCATGGAATCCGGAACTGGCAAAACAAAACAAGCCGATAATTGCTGTAAAACATTGCCGGCGTTCATTAGAGTCGGCGAATTAGGCAAAAATTCCAAAGAAGCCATCATGTGATAAAATTTTTCTTCTATTTGGAATACTTCTTCATCGGTCAAATCCGGCTTATAAATCTTTTCAGCTGAAGCTATATTTTGAGCGACTCTTTTGAATAATTCCTGCGGAGTTTCAACAATTTTCCCCTCGTCGTTTTTATTCAAGTATCTGGACTCCAAAACTCGCAGAGCATTGGGGCTTAATTTGGTTTTAACCGAAAAATTCAAAAGCCACCATTTAGCTTCCCTGATTTCTGTTCTTTTTTGGCGATAAGTATGGTAGGCATGGGCTACTTTCTCTAGGCCCTCATTCCGCAAAACTTCTTCTACTGCGTCTTGAATCTGCTCCACTCCGGGAAGTTTTCCGGCCAACCTTTCATTTAAAATTAAAACCACTTTATCTGAAAGCTTTTCGGCCAATGACTCGTTTTCTCCTGTAGCTATTAAGGCCTTAAAAATGGCCTCAGTAATCTGGCTTTGGTCCCAATCAACTATCCTGCCGTCCCTTTTTTTAATTTTAGCGAATTTACTTTCAATCATTTTGATAAAAAAATCCCTTCACCTGTCGCGACAAAGACAAAGAGATTAAAAAAATTTAAGATTATTCTATTTTACCCCGCCATAAAACCTCGGTCAAACCAGTGTCAACTCTTCTGAAAATCAAAGTTATCCACACTACCCCTTGACTTTTTTAAATATTAAAGATAAAATGTCGTGTTCATTCCAAAAGGCAAATTTCTGGGACGGAGGCCCAAGAAAAATCCGGAGATGAATTAAGACCGCGCCTATCAGATGGGCAAGCCTCTCTGAAGTTTCGCAAAGCGAAATATGGAGAAATAAATAAAAAGGAGGTAATGTGCGATGAACACAAGCCAAAACGGTCTCTGGACTATGACCAAAGGTGAATTTGAAGAAAGCGTAAGAAAGATCGAGGTTGCGATCATTAAGGGCGGAGGCGATCCTCGCAAACTTTTCGACCGAATCCGCACTGACGAAATCTATGCAGATAAGGTTGCGGAATTTATGCTCAACGGCGGCTTGAAAGGCTCGGTGACTCAAAAAGAAATTTCTGCTAAGAAAAATCCAGGACCTCCTCCCCCTCCGCCTCCGGGTTATCAACCAGATAAAATAAAGGTTGTGTAATAAATTATCAAAAGGGCCACGAGTAAAATCGGAGGCCCTTTTTTGTTTCTATAAAAGAGTATTTGGCAAAAACTGCTCTAGCTCAACCCTGCTCAACAAACGACTTAATTTAGAATAACGCTGCATAGCAAAACTAGGACGATGAGAAAAACCAATATGCTCTACCGCCTTTCCTATCTCTTTTACTCTAATAATAGCTGGGATTAAATCAGTATCTGAACTCACAACAATAGCAGCATCATATCTATCTCGATAAGCCATGTCTAAAATATCTACGGCCAACTTCACGTCAACGCCCTTTTCTTTATAATCTTTGTCGTGCTTCATCATATATCCTATTTTAACTGTCCATCCCTGCTTTTGAAGATTAGCAAATAATTTCTGCTGATCCCTTACTAACTTTTCGCTTTTTGTGTTCCCAACTTCTTTTCTAACCAATCCCACGTAATAAATACAATCGACCATTATTCTTCCATGAGCCAACCATTCAGCAAATTTTCTATAATCAAAATCTAATAGTTGTTTGAATCCCAGTTCCGAATCTTTCAACCGATGGTAAAAATTACTTCCGTCTAAGAAGATAATTACGCGTTCTTCTTTATTTTTAGTTTCGTGCCTACTTGTCATACAATTTAATTATTTTATCACAAAACTAGCTAAATAAAAAACCCGCCATTAGCCGAAGCTAGGAGCGGGGGTGTTAGTATTTATATACTAATCTGTAAGTATAAAATTGTCAAGATCTCCGCCTGTGGATAACTATTTCTTCTCAAAGCCGGTGGCGATGACGGTAATTTTTATTTCGTCTTTTTGGAGGCGTTTGTCGTGGACAGCGCCGAAAATAACTTTGGAGCGCGGGTCGGCGCTCTTGGTTATTATTTTGGCCGCTTCATTGATTTCGTTAAGACTTAAATTAAATCCTCCGGAAACATTGAATAAAATTCCCTTAGCTCCTTTGATGGAAAAATCCAGCAAGGGGGAATTAATGGCTAAGTTAGCCGCTGTTTCCACCCTGTTTTCGCCCTTAGCTTGCCCTTGGCCGAAAAAAGCAGGCCCCGCATTATGCATAATCGTTTTAACGTCGGAAAAATCAATATTAACTATGCCGGGCAAGGTTATTAAATCAGTTATGCCTTGGACTGCCTGGCGCAATACTTCATCGCAGCTCCAAAAAGCCGAAAGCAAAGTTGTGCTTTTGTCTCCGCATAAAAGAATTTTATCATTGGGAATAACCAATAAAGTGTCTACTTTGCTCTTTAAAAATTCCAAACCCTCTCTGGCCAACTGGTTTCTATAAGAACCCTCAAAAGCAAAAGGAAGAGTAGCTGCTGCCACCACTAAAGCCCCGGAAGATTTGGCAACTTCAGCCACTACAGGAGCCGCTCCCGTGCCAGTGCCTCCGCCGAGCCCGGCCGTCACGAAAACCATGTCTGCTCCAGTTAAAAGCTGGCTAATTTCCGTTTTATTTTCTTCAGCAGCCAATCTTCCGATTTCTGGATTCATCCCGGCGCCAAGCCCTTTAGTCAAGCTGCCTCCGATTTGAAGCTTTCGGTGAGCTTTAGTTTTTTGCAAATCCTGCGCATCGCAATTGATGGCCACTAACTCCACACCCTGAATCTTGCAATTAGCCATTCTGGAAACGGCGTTGGAACCGGCTCCCCCCACTCCTACTACTTTGATTTTAGTTAACATAAAAAATTAGGGAATAAATACTTTAAATATTTTTTTAATTTTTCCGCCAATGCCTGTTTGCAAAACCGGCATTATTCCTCTATTATTTTTTACCAAATCAGCTGCTTCCAAAACAAGGCCGGCTGCCGTGCTTAGCGTCGTATCGCTATTAATGCCCGCAAGGCCCGTTGGCAAACCAATCCTTGCCGGAAGCTTCATTTCTTTTTTAGCAAGGTCAATAATTTTTGGCAACATAGCTCCTCCGCCGGTCAAAACTACGCCAGCTGGCAGCATTCCTTTGGGAGAAACTTTTTTAATTTCATCCATAGCTAACCCAAAAATTTCAGAAACCCTGGCTTCAATTATTTTAACCAGCATTTTATGGGTAAAAATCAGGGGATCTCCGTTCCCGCGCTCTTTGGGCGGGGTGATTGTTTCTTTTTTATCTCCTCCTATCAAAATACATGCTCCGAATTCCCGCTTCACTTGCTCTGCTATTTCAAGATCTGTTTTAAGGCCGACAGCTATATCATGAGTAATTAAATCAGAGCCAATTGGGAAAACGGCCAAATGAACTAAATCTCCCTCTTCGTAAATTGCCATGTCGGTGGTGCCTGCTCCCATATCTAAAACGCAAACTCCGGTTTCTTTCTGCTGCGGAGTCAAAACGGCTCTGGCCGAAGCCAAAGCTGAAGGCGTAATATCAGAAACCTGAAAGCCGGATTCTAAAACAGACGAGGTCAAATTTTTAAGAAAAGGTGAAAATGCGCAAAGAGCGATAATTTTCACTCCCAAGCGCAGCCCGTGCATGCCGGCAGGGTCTTTAATCTGGCCTTGGTCATCAACGATAAATTCCCTGGGAAAGATATTTAAAATTTCCTTGTTTGACGGCAGAGAAAAAGTCTGGGCAGTATGGATTACCCTGTCTTTATCTTCATCTGAAATTGTTTGGTCAGCCCTGGAAACTACTATTGAGCCGGATGATGGCGTGCTAAAAATATGGCTGCCGCTGATGTTGATGTAAACATCTTCAATTTTTTGGCCGATTTCCTGCTGGAGCTGCGATAATGCTTGAGTAACCCTTGCCGACACTTCTTCGGGAGTTACGACTATCCCCCGCCTGACGCCGAAAGAGGGATACCTGACTTGGCCCAAAACATCCAAAGATTGGGTTTCCTGATTTTTTACTGCAGCCAAAACTTTAATTTCGCTAGTGCCGATATCCAATCCTGTAATGATATAGTTTTTTGCCATTGTTATTGCTAGGTCGTTAATAAATCTTTGATTATTTTAGAAACTAAATTTCCATCAGCGCGTCCTTTGACTTGAGGCATTAAAATCGCCATTATTTTCCCCATATCCTTTATGTCTTTAGCGCCAATCTTGGAAACGGCCTCCTTAGCCAATTTTTTAAGTTCCTCTTCTGAAAGCTGCTCGGGCAGATATTTCTGCAATATTTCCAATTCTGCCTTTTCTTTATTCGCCAAATCTTGCCTGCCGCCTTTTTGGTATAAGTCTATCGCTTCTTTTCTCTTTTTGGCTTCAGAAGAAATCACGTCAATTATTTCCTCATCGGTTAAGGCAATATCTTCGGCCTTGCCGGACTTAAACCTTTTGTCTTTTTCTTTATTTAAAATTGCCGCTGAAAGCAAACGCAAAACGGAAGTTTTTAATTCTTCTTTTGATTTTAAAGCCTCATTTAAGTCCTGGCGGATTTTTTCTTTAGGGCTCATAATATTGGGAGATATGATCTCCAAAAAAATTTATCGCCGTTTTTCTTTTATCGGCAATTTCCCCAGCTTTTTGAGTTTTTCATACTCAACTTTAAGCTCTTCCTTTCTCAAAGCTGCTTTTTTTTTCGCTTGATCGCTTTTGGGCCTTTTCATAAACTGATTTTTTCGCACTTTAAACAAAACTCCGCTTCTCTGGATGCCTTTGGTAAAGCGCCTCAATAAAGACTGGGATGATTCTGTTGGCTGTTTTTTTACTTCTAAGACCATGTTAATTTTTTACCGCCTAATAAATGCAAATGCAGGTGATCGACTGTCTGACCGGCATCTTCGCCTATATTAAAAATTAATCTGTAGCCGTTTTCGGAAACATTCTGAACTCGGGCGATTTCCTTAGCTGCCAGAAATAGCCCCCCGATTAATTCTTTATCATATAATTCGATATGGTCAATGGCGGGGATGTGCTTTTTGGGAATTATTAAAATATTAACCGGAGCTATGGGCTGAATATCCTTAAAAGCCAAAAAATTTTCATCTTCGTAAACAATCTCTGAGGGAATTTCTTTGCTGATAATTTTGCAGAAAACGCACTCCATATTTTACTTTTCCAGCCTTTTCTTTATTTCATCAACAACTTTTTCCATTCTCACCGTATCCTGCCTGCCAGACTGCATATCCCTTATAATAATCGTTTCATCTAAAGCTTCTTTTTGCCCCAAAATTAAAGCGTAAACGGC
>JACPLM010000052.1 GCA_016186525.1 Candidatus Nealsoniibacteriota bacterium
TAAAGTCGGGAGGTATTCCGGGATATGGATGCCGAAACTCTTAACAATCATAAAGAAACCGAGAAAACCAATGGAAGTCATGGCTCCGTTTTTCAGCCACTTGTAATTCGCCACCACGTCAATTCCTTTAATGGTCAGATTTCTAACAACCAAAGCTCCTATGCCGTTTCCTATGAAGATTAACGGTATGCTCGTGGTAAAAGCGAAAGCTCCCATTACTCCGTCAAAGCTGAAAGAAGCGTCTAAAACCTCAAGGAACATCAACTTTGATAAATCGCTTAGGCCCGATGACTGTCCGTGCAGGGATTCCTCTTGCTTTGCCGCCTGCTCTTTAAACCCCTGCATGATAAAAAATATGGCGTTGCCGATGGCGGCTGCCAGCATTACCTGCCAGGAAAATCTTGATATGTAAAGCAGGCCCACTAAAATCAAAGCCGCCAAGCCGTAAAACCAAACGCCGTGATGCGGCTTTATTAATTTATCGGAAACAAAGTATGGGTCCTTTTTTTCCAAAAACAGCCAGTGCAAATACAAAAGCAAAAGGAAGACTCCCGCGCCGATAAGAATCATTCCCTTTCTTTCTTCTATGAGCTGGGCAATTTCCGGCGGACTGTGCCAAATAGAGCGGAATGCTCCCAAAAACCCGATTTCTGGAACTGACAGCCAAACGACAACTAATGGAAGCAGCCCCCTAACTATAAAGACAGCTGTGACTATGCCCCATAAAAGAAAAATCTTGCGCCATTTTACGCTCATTGTTTTTAAGACATGGGCGTTAACAATGGCGTTATCAATGCTGTTAACTATCTCAAAAACAATCAGGCCGATGATGATTATAATGGTATCCATCATATGCGAGATATTCTGATTAAGCCGGAGCAGGGAATTATTTGAACTCCCTGTTTTTCCAATTCGTCTAAAAATATATTCATTCCGATGGAGTCAGAAGAAATATGTCCGGCAATAACTACATTAATATTGGCTGCTTCCGCTTCTTTTCTGTGTTCTTCTGATTGGTGCATGGAAACTACCGTGCCAATGCCGGCATTAGCCATTTTTTCATAAAGCTTTGGCGAACCCTCGGTTCCGCCGGTTAATTCTGTTAAAGAAATTTTACCGCATCTTTTTTCCGGAGACCCGACAAAAATCTTAGGGCCGGCCCCGATTTTCATAGCTTCTTTGTATTCCGGCACCTCTTTTAATAATTTCATCAAGTCCTCAATTCTTTCCAATTTTGCGGAATCAATTTTGTCTTTTAAAAATTTAGCTACTAAATTATCGGCCGGGGTATGAATGTTCATTAAATTAAAACTAAGAAGCTTGGCGGCATCTACTGTTCTTTGATGATTAACTCTATTTACGCCTCTGGCTACTTCGGAAATCTTCTCGCGCATTAAGCCCTCTGCCACATTAATGGGAACTCCGTATAAATTCAAAATATCGCACTGCATATCCATCACTTCATGCAGATTAGCCAACCCTTTGCCCAAGGGATGGTGGGCGATAATTAAATCGATATTGCCTAATTCTTTTGCTAATAAAATTTCGGCTGGCTCAATATCAATGCCAACTAAAACTTTCTTGATTTCTTTGTTGTCTGCGACATTATAAACCCTGGAATCCAAATAGGGATTTTCCAAAGATTCTTGGTCAAACTCATCTTTTTTTACTAAAGGCAGGTTGTTGTATTGCTCTTTTTTTCTATCTAAAAGCTTCACCACTTCTTCTTTCCCCCGCAAGTCGGAATCCATGCCCATCTTTATCGCCAGATTGTATATATCTTGTATTTTCATAATTATTTATTCTCCCTTGATTACGGCTAACGGAATTAATTTCGCAACCTTTTTGGATAAGCCGGCGTTATGCACGACCTCCACAACGTTATTAATATCTTTATAAGCTATCGGCGCTTCTTCTGCAATACCCCGATAGCTCCAGCATTTGACAATAATTCCTTTTTGCTCCAATTCTTTTACTACTTCTTGTCCGGAAACCCGCCTCATCGCTTCATGGCGCGACATCATTCTTCCTGCTCCATGGCAAGTTGAGTACCAAGCGTCTTTTCCAGATTCTTGGCCGACTAATATATATGAAGCGGTTCCCATTGAGCCAGGAATAATCACTGGTTGGCCAGGAAAAGCCCTAGTAGCTCCTTTGCGATGCAGGCAAAGATCTAAAATTTTATCATCAACTTTATGTTTTTCTATTTTGGCAATATTATGAGCAACATCATAAAGCGCGGTTAACCGGCAACAATTCTCTCCCAGAACGGATTCCCACGCTCTTCTGACAAAATGGGCGATCATTTGGCGGTTTGCCCAAGCGTAATTAGCCCCTGCGCACATAGCTCCAAAATATCTTTTCCCTTCTGGAGAATTTATAGGGCAAGCGGCCAGCTCTCTGTCGGGCAAGCTTATGCCGTATTTAGGCATAGCTTGCATCATAATCCTTATATAATCTGTGGCGATTTGATGGCCCAAGCCGCGGGAGCCGGTATGAATCATTACAACGACTTGATCTTTAAATAATCCAAAAACTTGAGCTGTTTTCTCGTCAAAAATTTCTTCAACTTTTTGAACTTCTAAAAAATGATTGCCGGATCCCAAAGTGCCAACTTGGTCTCTCCCCCTATTTTTGGCATTATCGGAAACCAAAGAAGCGTCGGCTTGGTGCAGCCGGCCGTTGGATTCGCAATTTTCTAAATCCTCTTTTTCTCCGTAACCCTGTTCTATCAATCTTTGGGCTCCGCCTTCTAAAATTTTATCAATCTCTGCTACGCTTAATTTTATCTTCCTGCCCCTGCCGAGCCCGGAAGGAACTTCTTTTTGAATTTCTCCAGCCAATTTATCCAAATGCAGCCTTAAATCTTTTTCGGAATAATCTGATTTTAAAAGTTTCATGCCGCAATTGATGTCGTAGCCGACTCCGCCCGGCGAAATGACGCCGTCAGTTATGCGCATTGCTGCCACTCCGCCGATAGGAAAACCATAACCCTCATGCATATCTGGCATGGCCATTGAGTAATTTACAACGCCGGGCAAAGCAGCCACATTGACTAATTGCTCTAACGATTTATCTTTAAAAGCGTCTTCCAACATTTCATCGGTAATATAAGCTCGGGCCGGAACACGCATATCCTGCCTAAAACTTTTAGGAATTTCCCAAAGATAGTCGTTTATTTTCCTGAAATCTTTTTTATTCATCGCAAATTAACATTTTTAATAATTTTATCTTAATTTTAACCAAACATAAAGGGCTGTTTTTAACAGCCCTGTTCTTCTTAATCGCTATCTAAAGAATCTTCTTTGCGGCCTATCGCCACAATGCCCGAAGGCGTCACTGTGTATTCTCCATCATATCTCATGGCGCCCGCTTCAATAATGGAACCGGCCGGGATCACGTTTTCTTTATCAATAATAGCTTTATTGATTCTCGCGCCATCTCCAATTTTCACTCCTCTCATGATAATTGAGTTGGAAATGGAAACTCCTCGGCCAACTGTTACTTCCGGAGAAAGAATGGAGCGATAAATTCCGGCATCGTCAATAACGCATCCTTCGCAAATAATTGATTCCTTCACTTCAGACCGGAAAACTGTTTTAGCCGGCGGAAGCTGGCGTATGGTAGTGCGCCAGAACCAGTTTTCATCATAAAGATTGAATTCCGGTTTTACAGAGCACAAATCCATACTGGCCTCATGATAAGATTCAGTTGTGCCGAGGTCGCGCCAATATCCGGGCTTTTGAGTTTCTTTGTCAATGAGTGGAAAAACGAAGATCCCTCTTCTTTTCCCCAGCATTTTAGGAATTATATTTTTCCCGAAATCATGCTTGCTCCTCGGATCTTTAGCATCTGCTTCCAATTCCTCGATTAGCATCTTGAAACTAAAAACATAAACTGACATAGACACCAAAGAACTTTTCGGATTTTCCGGCTTTTCCTCAAATCCAACAACTTTTTGCTTCTCGCCGGCTTCAATAACTCCGGACCTTTTAGCTGATTCTGAATCTACCTGCGCCGCTGCGATTGTTAAATCAGCTTTTCTTTCGTGGTGGAAAGCGATCAATTCCCGATAGTCCATTTTATAAATCTGGTCTCCGGCTAAAATAAGAACATATTCCGGCCTCTCGCGGATTAGATATTTAATGTTCTGCAAAACCGCATCGGCAGTCCCGTCATACGGCTCCAAAGCATGATCGGCCTGCGAACGAGGAGATAATATTTGCAAATATTCGCCCATTTCAGTGCTGAAAATCCTGCTCCATGAATTTAAGTGGCCTTCCAAAGAGACCGGCTCATATTGAGGAAGCGCGAAAATTCTCCTCAATCTTGAGTGAAGGCAGTTAGAAAGCACAAAATCAATAATGCGATATTTGCCCCCAAAAGAAACTGCCGGCTTGGCCCTATGTTCCGTCAGAGGCCTCAATCTTTCTCCGGCGCCTCCTGCTAAAATTAAGGTCGTGGTACTGTCTGTAAGCTCCATTATTAATCCTCCTTTTTCTAACGTGGTTTATTCTACTATATATTGAGAAATTAGTCAAGAGCAAATATAAAAAGGAGTCCTTAGTACTCCCCTAAAACTTCTGAATTGCTTAATTTTTTGATAAGGTGTTCCGCGCGTTTGCCTCTTTCAGATAAAGACTCTATCCCAGCTCTTATTTCTTCTTCTAATTCCAGAGCTTGCTTCCGCGATTCTCGCAACAACTCTATTTTCCGGCTAATCAAACTTTGGCCTTCGGCCATGCCTCTTAAAAGATTATTAATAGCTTTTTCAATAAGTCTTGGTTCATTGGCCATCTGCCGAATAACATCGCCGTCCTCAAGGCATTTTTCGCAAACAACCACGGCAAACCCAAACTGTGAAAGATAAAATACTTTTCCATGCTCCACCAGCATTGTTCTCTGATGAAATGAAAATGGGCCGGGCAACTCTTTCAAGGCAATAAATCTTACTTCGTCTTCTGGCAAATGAAATGTTATGTCAAGCATTTTTTCTCCGCAGCGATCGCACGCTTTCTGATGCGTCATTTTATTATTTGCCTCCTTTGGGTGGAAAAAAGAACTAAATATCAAATAGCACAATTGCTTCAAAAAGTCCATCTTCTCTTTGGCGGACATCCAAACCGTGGTGAGTGACGGCCTTAATATCCTCTCCAAACCTCTCAACTTTTTGGCCGGATAACTCAACTTCTAAAATCGTGCCGGAAAATTTTTTGAATTTTATTTCGTTATAAATTTCTTTATTAGTCTGAATCAAATACAGGGCCTCGCCTAAAAAATCCACTAAAAGAGCGTTTAAATCTATCGATTGAATTTTTATAGTTTTAAGTTCGGAGTTTAATGTTTTTAATTCAGGATGCAACCCGCTCTCCATTCCCAAAAGCGCATTCAAAAACAGCTCTTTTTTATCCTTGCCCCAAATCCTTATTTTAAGGTCTCCTGTATGCTCTAAAATTTCAAATTTACCTTTTATGGCCATTAATTTATGATAATAAAAAAGGCGACGATTGTCACCTTTTATTTATTTTGCATCCTTCTTCCAATGCTTTTAAATTAATATCAGCGAATTTTCCGCTTTCTTTTTTCACAGCTTCAGAAAGCGAGATTGCAGAAACCATTTCGGTTATTGCCGCCAATGATCCCAACATCACCATGTTGGCTGCCATCTTAGAGCCCAGGCCTGAAGCTATTTTAATAGCCATTGCTGGCACATGAGGCGCAACGGCAGATTGAATGATTCTGACAGTATCCGGATCAAATAAAACTTTTGATTCTGAAGAAATTTTAGAAATCCAATAATTGTATCCCTCTTGAGACATAGCCACCAAAATATCCGGCGACATGACTCCCGGAAAAAGAATCGAACCATCGGAAACAACAATTGACGAGGCGCACTTTCCTCCGCGAGCTGCTGCTCCGTAAGAAGGCACGAAAGCTACTTCTCTGCCGTCAAGTTGAACAGCTTTAGCAAAAATATGTCCCATAAGCACGATGCCTTGGCCGCCTTCGCCGATAAAAACTAATTCTTTTCGCATTTTTCTCCTCCGCGCAAAATCAAATCGTCTTCCCCCCATTCGCCGTATTCAATCTGGCACGGCTTGGTTTCTTTCCCGCGGAGAACATATTTCTCTTTTTGCCATTCCAACATTCTGCTTGGCGACTTCAGAGAATTCCTCCTGCCGTACTGAACAGGGCAGGGGCTGACAATTTCAACAAAAGCAAATCCCTTATCTCCAAACTCCAAAGCATTTCTTATGCCTTTTATAGCCCGCCTTGGATAAACCAACGGCCAGCGGCTGGCAAACTTTCCTCCGGCTCCCAAAACAAGCTTGATTAAATCAAATGGCGCGTCTTTATTGCCGTCAGGAGTCGTAGAGCTCACAGAACCTAAAGGCGTGGTAGCCCCTGCTTGTCCGCCGGTCATGCCGTAAATAAAATTATTGAGGCAAAAACAGGTTATAGGAACGTTTCTTCTGGCTGAATGAATCAAATGATTTCCGCCAATAGTTGAGAGGTCTCCATCGCCTGAAATAACAACCACTTTAAGATGCGGCTTTGCTATCTTTATTGCAGTAGCTACCGCAAGAGCCCGGCCGTGGGTAGTATGAATTGTCTCAGCTGCAAAATAAGGATTGGGAATCCAAGCGGCGCAGCCAATGCCTGAAACAAAAACCATTTTATGGAAATCGATTTTTGATTCTTCCACCGCTTCCAAAAAACAATTAATAAAAATCCCATCTCCGCACCCGGGGCAAAACGACAATTCTTGTATTTTCAGATATTTTTCCCGCAAATCTTTAATCATTTTTACCACTCTCCTTCGGTTAAAAATTTTATAATCCTTCTGGGATCGATAATCTCTCCGTTGGGTTGCGGCAAAGAAATCACCTCATTTGAGATTTTTTCTCTTACTACGTAATTCAATTGCCCTTGATTCATTTCCGGAACCACGAACTTCCGCCCCCTTTGCCTGCTTAACTCCCTGATTCTGTCTGAAGCAAAGGGCCAAAGAATGCGAGGCCTGAACAGCCCAATTTTCAAACCCATGGCTCTGGCTTCTGTAACCGCCCATTTTGCCGATCTGGCTGCGCTGCCGTAAGCGACAATAATAGTTTTGGCATCGTCAAGAAACAGCTCTTCTGCGTCAAATAATTTTTTTTGAATAATTTTGTTCTGAAGATAATCCATCATAGCTTCCTGGATTTCCGGCCCATCAGTGTTCCTAATCCCCCATTGATTATGAGTGGATCCCGTGATCACCAATCTTTCTCCGTCATCAAAATTAGGCATGCTGGGAATGGAAAAATCTTTTGTCGGTCCAAATGGCGGCTCTTTTGGCTTATATATCCTTTCAAATACTTCTAATACTTCTTCGGTAACATTAAGAGATTCGTACAGGTGTCCCAGATACCCGTCCATTAAAACAATGACCGGCACCCTGAACTGTTCAGAGAGATTAAAAGCTTTTATGGTTAATTCGTAACACTCCTGAACCGATGAAGGGCAAACGGCAATTAATTGGGTTCCGCCGTGAGCTCCCCATCTTGCTTCCCTGATATCTCCGGTAGCAGGCTTAGTAGGTTGCCCGGTGCTGGGGCCAGCCCTTTGAACGTTAACAATCACCGCCGGGGTCTCAGTCATTAGAAGGTAACTGATGCCTTCCTGCATTAAAGAGAAACCGGGACCAGATGTAGCAGTCATAGATTTCATGCCTGCCCAGGAAGCTCCGGCCAAAGCCATGATTGAAGCTAATTCATCTTCCATTTGGATAAATTTGCCGCCGATCTTTGGTAATTCCCTTGCCATGGTTTCAGCTATTTCGGTGCTGGGAGTAATGGGATAGCCAGCGTAGAAGCTGCAGCCACAGCTTATAGCTCCCAAAGCGCAAGCCTCGTTGCCGGACATAAAATACTTGCCAGGGCTAAGTAAATTTTTAATTTGGGCCCTGCCGCCTCTTATCATTTTTCACCTCCCTATTGTGAAAGAACGTCTAAATTATCCTACCCCTCACAAAACAAAAGTCAACACAAGAAAAAACTGGCCAAATTTTGGCCAGTTCTTGTGTTAGCAACAATAAACTGAATGCAATTTATGCTGCCCCCTCAACCTGATGGTTTCAGCCAGTCTGCGAATGGCAACAATATAAGCTCCTTTCCTGTTATCCACTCCGTATTCTCTCGCCGTTTTTAAAACTTCGCAAGTCGAGTTATGCATAGTATACTCCAGCTTTCTATCTATCTCATCCGGCGTCCATTTGTCGCCGCCGTTATTCTGAACCCACTCGTAATAAGAAACTGTGACCCCTCCGGCATTGGCCAAAATATCCGGCAATATGAAGACTCCCTTTTTCGCTAATATGCTATCGGCTTGGAGAGTCACGGGGCCGTTAGCTAATTCAAGAATTATTTTTGCTTTGACATTCTCAGCGTTTCTGTCGGTAATAACGCTTTCTTTAGCAGCTGGCACCAAAACATCGCAATCAAGCAAAAGCAAATCATCTGTGGTAATATTTTGGGCTCCGGGGAAATTAACTACGGATCCCGTGGCATCCTTAAACTGTTTTACTGCAGCTATATTCAATCCTTGAGCATTATATATGCCGCCTCGCGAATCGCTTACCGCCACAATAATGACGCTATCTCGCTGAATCAAATGGGCAAAATTATAGCCGGCATTGCCAAATCCTTGGACAACCACTTTTAAACCGCTAAGGTTATTTATGGAAAGGCCGAATTGATTAGCATCGCGAACGGTTTGTCTTAAAACAAATTGTCCTCCGCGAGCGGTAGCTGTTTCTCGGCCGGGGCATCCGTGCAATTCCAATGGTTTGCCAGTTACAATGCCCCACCCTCTTGGCTCTAAATGTCCGCCATGAATCTGCTGCCAAGCGTCAAGCA
>JACPLM010000058.1 GCA_016186525.1 Candidatus Nealsoniibacteriota bacterium
ATCAATTGCCTCACATCAGCTTAGAACGCCGCTAACTGCCATCAGTGGCTATGCTTCGATGGTCTTGGAAAATAGCTACGGGAAAATCTTGCAAAAAACGAAGGTACCGATTAAAAATATTCTTACCTCCAGCGAAAGATTGCTGCAATTAGTCAACGACCTTTTGAATCTTTCCAGAATTGAATCCGGAAAGATAGAAATCAAATTTTCTAAAACATCTTTAGATGAACTGATTTCGGGAATAATTTCCGAATTAGATGTGAAAGCCAAAGAAAAGGGCCTTTATGTTAAATTAAAAGACGGCCTTAAGCCCTTGCCCAAACTTACTTTAGACCAAGACAAAATCAGGCAAGCTATTTTGAATCTTATTGATAACGCCATTAAATATACCGATAAGGGAGGGGTCATGATTGAATTAAATAATGAAAATGGTAAATTAAAAATACTGGTTTCTGACACCGGCGCCGGCATAGAAAAAGAAGAGATCGGGCGCTTATTTGAAAGTTTTTCCAGAGGAGCGGCAGGTAACAAATTCTGGGCCAACGGCTCAGGTTTGGGGCTTTACGTGGCGAAAAAATTTGTAGAAATCAATGGCGGACGAATTTGGGCAGAAAGCCCGGGCAGGGGCAAGGGCTCTAACTTTTATATCGAATTACCAATTAAATAATTAATATGAATAAAAGAATATTAAATGCGGAAGCAGTCCAATATGTCGGCCAGCAAGTAAAACTCTGCGGCTGGGTTAATACAAGGAGAGATCACGGAAGCATTGTTTTCATTGATTTGAGAGATATTTCCGGCCTAGTCCAGGTTGTTGTAAAACCGGAGCTGGCTCAAGACATTAAACCGGAATGGGTAGTTTGCCTTGAGGGCCTGGTCAAAGAAAGGCCGGAAAGAATGATAAATCCGAAAATGGAAACCGGGAAAATTGAAATTGAAGCCCAAAAATTAGAGATTTTATCTAAGGCAAAGGTTTTGCCCCTGCATCTTTTTGAACAGGAAGTTGAAGAGTCAACTCTTGAAAAAAGAATGAATTGGAGATGGCTTGACTTAAGAAGGCCCAAAAAACAGCTTATCTTCAAAGTTTGGACAGCTTTAGAGCAGAGCTTAAGAGAATACTGGCTTGGCCAAGGATATATTGAGATACATTCTCCGAAATTTATGTCTTCCCCTTCGGAATCCGGCGCTGAATTATTTGAAGTCAAATACTTTAACAGGAAAGCTTATCTTGCCCAATCGCCGCAGTTTTACAAGCAAATGGCTATGGCTTCCGGTTTTGAAAAAATTTTTGAAGTGGGTCCGGTTTTCAGGGCGAATCCTTCTTTCACCTCAAGGCACGATACGGAATTCACCGGCTACGATGCGGAAATTTCTTTCATTGAATCTCACCTTGATGTTATTGCGGCCGAAGAAGAAGCTTTGGCATACGCTTTGGGCAAGATTGAGAAAAAATATGGAAAAGAAATAGAAGAAAATTATGGAAGAAAATTAATTGCGCCCAAAACACCGTTTCCCCAAATCACAATGGCTGATGCTAAAAAAATATTAGCTGAATTAAAAGTCAAAAGCGAAAAAGAAGGGGACTTAACCCCGGAAGAAGAGAGAAAACTGAGCGAATGGATTTTAAAAGAAAGGGGGCATGAATTTGTCTTTGTTACGGAATACCCCAAACAAGTCCGTCCTTTTTATCATATGCGATTAGAAAGCGATCCTAAACTCACCAAGAGTTTTGACCTTTTATGGAACGGCTTGGAAATTACCACCGGAGCTCAAAGAGAGCACAGATACGAAATCTTAGCCAAACAAGCCAAAGAAAAAGGATTAAAATTGGAAGGGCTTAAGCACTATCTGAATTTTTTCAAATACGGCTGTCCGCCCCATGGAGGTTTCGGATTGGGCCCCAGCCGAATGCTAATGAAAATCTTTAACATCAATAATGTCAGAGAAGTAACTTATATTTACAGGGGAGTAAAAAGATTAACGCCCTAATAACAAATGGGTAAAAATTTAAAATATTTTTTAACTGCTTTTTTAATTGGTTTGCCTTTTTGGTGGGGAACTAATTTTTTAAGCGAACGATTGGAAGAATTTTTTTATTGGTCCGAGCTGTCAGCCAGCCCGCAATTTTTGGCTGCGGAGGCCTATCAATTATCTCTGCAAAATCAAATTAAGGAATCAGGTCCTTCCCGGGACAAACTCATTCCAAATTTGAATATTGCAGCCCAATCAGCCATATCAATTTTCATAAATAATGACGGGCAAGAAGTAACGCTTTTTGAAAAAGAAAAAGATAAACAGCTTCCTGTGGCCAGCTTGACCAAACTGATGTCTGCCAAAATCATCTTGGAAAACTATAATCCGAACCAAATCATCGCAATATCCCAAAGGGCGGCCAATTTGCCCGGCAACGGAGCCAAGAAAATAAGAGCTGGCCAAACTTTCAGGGCGATAGACCTTCTATATCCTGCTTTGATGGAATCCAACAATACGGCGGTTTACGCTTTAGCTGAATCAATGGGCAAAGAGGAGTTTGTAGAATTAATGAATTCAGAAGCCAAAAATTTAGGAATGGAAAATACCCGATTCCTGAATCCTACCGGTTTGGACGAAAACGGCCAACATTCTACGGCGCAGGACCTGGCTGAATTAACTAAAAAATTATTGGGGGATAATTCTTTCATTTGGAAAATTCTTTCTCTTCCCGAAACCCGGCTTTATTCATCTCAAGGGGAACTTGTCCATACCGTTACCAGCACCAATGAATTGCTTGGTAAAATTCCTTCGATTATCGGAGGAAAAACCGGAGAGACTCCTGCGGCCGGCGGCTGCCTAATTTTAGTATTAAAAGCCCCTAAAGGCCAGGGTTTCTTAATTAATATCATTTTAAATTCTCAAGACAGGTTCGGAGAAATGGAAAAATTAATAAATTGGGATAAAAATGCTTACAACTGGTAAAATATTTTTAATTTCAGCGGCAGCGGCGGGGACGATAATCGGAGCGTCCTATTTTTTCTCTGTTAAAACCGGGGAAGTCCAGGGGTATGAGATTTTTAATCCGGATTTGCTGGGCTGGCAAGAGGCAACTTCTACCGTTCCCTGGCCTCCAAGAGATTCGCATGCTTTAACGGTGTATAAAGATAAGATGTGGCTGATGGGCGGATTAAACGCCAATGATTTCATATTGGGAGCGGGTTCAGTTGAATACTGGAAAGCGCCGCATTTTGCCGATGTCTGGACTTCGGAAAACGGAGAGGACTGGAGCCTTATCGCTGAAAATTCCCCGTGGGGAAAAAGAAGGTCAATCCAAGTTGTCTCTTTTAAAGATAAAATGTGGCTGATGGGCGGCTGGGGCCCTCAAGTGGGCTACCGAAATGATATTTGGTATTCAGAAGACGGAGCAAACTGGATAGAAGCTGCGCCGAATGCCAATTGGCCGGCCAGAGAAGGGCATTCTCTTGTGGTTTTTAAAGACAATCTTTGGCTGATCGGCGGCGTCAATTACGATGAAAGGGAAACAAAAAATGATGTTTGGTATTCGGAAGACGGTATAAATTGGCTTGAAGCCACTTCAAGCGTTCCATGGGTTCCGAGATGGGACCACGCAGTAACTGTTTTCAAAGACGAGCTTTGGCTGATTGGCGGCATGGATTTAAACGACAATACTTTTAAAGATGTTTGGAATTCAAAAGACGGGCAAAATTGGCAGCTTGTGACGGATAATCCACCTTGGCAGCAAAGGCAGGGCCATAATGCCTTGGCTTTTAGAGATAAGCTTTGGATTATCGGCAGATTGAACGACGTTACCAACGGCGGAATGAACGATATTTGGTTTTCAGAAGATGGAATTAATTGGACAAAAACAAAAAACGATCCTGCCTGGCTAGGCAGAGAAGATTCCGCCGCAGTGGTTTTTAAAGATGAAATTTGGATTATGGGCGGGATGGATGCCAATTGGCATTGGAGAAATGATGTCTGGCATTCGGTTTTGCGCGCCGATCCCAAACCAATAAAAAACACGTTGCCTGTCCAAATTTTCAAAATTTTAAAATCCTTATAAAATTTTATGTATTTACCTAATGCAGCCATAGATGTTATTAAAATATTTTCTTTGGGAACCCTAAGTTTTCTTATGGCTTTTTGGCTGACTCCGCTGCTTATTCATTATTTGTACAAATATAAATTATGGCGAAAAGAAGTCAGGCAAAAATCAATAGACGGCAAAGAGCTGACTTATTTTCAGAAATTTCATTCCGAAGGAGAAACGCAAATTCCCAGATTCGGAGGATTATTGATCTGGGTGGTGCCTTTTATTTTAGCGATTATTTTTAATTTTTTAGCGAAAATTGATATCCCGTGGCTTCAAAAGTTGGATTTTTTTTCAAGGTCCCAAACTTGGCTGCCATTTTTCGCTTTAGGTTCTGCTGCTTTGCTCGGGCTGATTGACGATGTTTTACAAGTAAAGGGCAAGGGAAAGTATATAGGCGGTGGTTTGGGATTGAAAAAACGTCTTCTGATAATGGGGTTGATAGGGCTTGTGGGCGGCTTGTGGTTTTTCGCAAAATTAGAATCGTCTGCTTTGCATATCCCGAGCATCGGAGATGTTGACATCGGAATCTTATATATTCCTCTATTTATTTTAGCAACTATGGCTACTTATTCCGGGGGAGTAATTGACGGCTTAGACGGCTTGGCCGGAGGCGCATTTGCCGCGATTTTCGGGGCATTTGCAGCTATTGCCTTGTTTTTGGGCCAGATTGATATAGCCGCTTTTTGCGCGGTAATCCTGGGAGCATTATTGGCATTTTTGTGGTTTAACATACCTCCCGCCAGATTTTATATGGGGGAAAGCGGCATTATGGGGCTTACGGCCTCTTTAACCGTAATTGCTTTTTTGACCGATTCGGTCTTGGTTCTGCCGATTATCGGATTGCTATTGGTTATAGAATC
>JACPLM010000060.1 GCA_016186525.1 Candidatus Nealsoniibacteriota bacterium
AATGCTCCTTATGGTTTGGCAAAAAAAATGATGCTGGTGCAGGCCCAGGCGTATAGGCAGCAGTATGGCTTTAACGCGATTTATCTTCTGCCCGTTAATATGTACGGTCCGGGAGATAATTTTGATCCAGCTTCTTCTAATGTTATTGCCGCCATCATCAGAAAAGTTTATGAAGCCGAAAGAGACGGCAGAGATTTTATTGAAGTTTGGGGCACGGGAAAGGCGACCAGAGGATTTCTTTACGCAGAAGACGGAGCAGAAGGCATTATATCAGCCGCAGAGAAATATGATAAGCCAGAGCCGGTGAACATGTGTTCGGATATAGAGATATCCATTAAAGATTTGGCTGAATTAATTTGCAAGCTGATGAATTTTAAAGGAGAAATTCGTTGGGACAAAACTAAGCCCGACGGCCAGCCCAGGCGCCGGCTTGATGTTTCCCGAGCCCAAAAAGAATTCGGCTTTAAAGCTAAGACATCCTTTGAAGACGGTTTAAAAAACACAATTAATTGGTATATCGCACAGACCGAGCTTTAGGGCACGTTTTGGGTGTTCGAAGAGCGTAGAAAAGCGTATAATTTGACAAGATGATTTAATAAACGATATAATGAAATTGATGACAAAGCAAAACGTTACAATTGATGATTTAGCTGGGATGGTACAAAAAGGATTTGAAGGAGTAGATTTACGTTTCGATAAAGTAGATGGGCGATTAGATAAAATTGAGGATCGTTTAGAAACAATCGAGAAATTGTTTATTGCCAATCACAATCAGAGGATAGAAAAGTTAGAAACGGAAGTAAAAGAGTTAAAAGAATTATTAGCCGTAAAATAGGTTTAATTTTTTATTATTTATTAACTGCCCATCGCCGGGCATTTTTTATTTAAAAGCCGCTGTTTATTCAGCGGCTTATTTTTTTGCGGAAAGAACTTTTTAAAGTATAATTTGTTGTTCGCAGTGCGGACAATAGACTGCATAGTAATCTGCATCGCATCCCATTGCTATTTCGGGGATACTAACAAGATTTTTTTCACTATCCTCGAGTTCAAATATGCATGAACATTTGGGGCACATGTGCGGTCCTTTCCAATTTCGGGGAAAGGGCGGGGGATCTTGGTTATACTGCGGGACAGTTTGTTGTTTTGGTAATTTTCTTCCTCGTTTTACAATTTTCATTGAAAACCTCCTTTTTTCTTTCTAAAAACACAATATTATAAAAGCTGTTTTACGTCAAGTTTTCAGTAAAAGCAACCTGACCGTAAAATTGAGGGGAGTCCGACTCCCCTCAATTTGTTGCGGGTTAACGCTTGTTTTTAACGCTTATATTAGTATAATGGAATTATGAATTCAACGCCTAAAGTATCTGTGATAATTCCGGCTCTTAATGAAGTCGGATCAATTGGAGCAGTTTTAAATGATATTCCCAAAGACAGAGTGGATGAAATTTTAGTTGCCGACGGCGGTTCAACCGACGGCACGGTTGAGTTAGTGGAAAAATTGGGCTACATAGTGGTTACTCAAGAAAAAAAAGGTTTTGGGGCTGCTATAGCTTCCGGCATAGAAAATGCCAAAGGAGATGTCGTGATGGTTATTAATGCCGACGGCTCAATGAATCCTAAGGATATTCCCGTACTTTTAGATAAACTTAATGAGGGCTATGATTTGGTGCTGGCTTCGAGATACCTTAAGGGCGCAGGCTCTGAAGACGACACTTTTTCGCATTATATTGGCAATAGAATTTTTACTTTTTTATGCAATATGCTTTACGGCACAAAAATCTCCGACAGTTTATATTTTTTCCTGGCAGCTAAAAAAGATATTTTTAAAAAAATAAATATGTCATCCGTTCATGCGGGCTATTGCATAGAATTGCCGATTAAAGCGCATAAGGCCGGATTTAAAATAGGGGAGATCCCGTCTTTTGAAAAAAAACGCACCGCAGGCAAGGCAAAAGTCCATGCCCTTAGCGCCGGCTTTAAAATTCTTTTAACATTGCTAAAGCAATAAACTTTAATGCAGTCTTATTTAACTTTGATAATTCCGGTTGTGACGGCATTTACCGCCCAGATTTTTTTTAAAAAAGGTATTTCTTCTATTAAGAATTTGGATTTTTCTCCGGCAAAAATTTTCTTTTTGGTGCCCCAAATTTTAAAAAATATCTGGCTGGCGAGCGGCATTCTCATATTCGGCATAAGCTTTTTGTCTTATATTTTCGCTTTATCCCAATTTCAGTTGAGCGTTGTTTATCCGATTCTTGTCAGCGCCGGGATTATTTTAATATCCTTAGCTTCAAAATTTATGTTTAAGGAGTCTTTGGGATTTTTTAAGATCGCCGGAATAATTTTTATAATTTCCGGAATCTTTCTGTTGGCGAGTTAAATTTCATTATATGCCATATTATCTATTTCAAAAAAAATGGTTCATAGCTTTCTCCCTGGTTTTTTTGATATTTTTACAGTTAATATACGGTTTTATATTTCCGACTTCGGGCCGGGCCGACACTTGGCAGCCCATCAGCGCTTATTTGCCTAAGTTCCATGGGGACACCTCCGACGGCTTTATTTTAGGCAAGGTTTATCCCTTGGTTTCCAAGGATTACCGCCTTAATTCCGACTCCGGAGATTATTTGGAATTGGCTAAGAATTTCAATTCAGAAATGTTTAGGGGCCATATTTATATCAACCGCCCGCTTTATCCTTTTTTGATATCTTTGGCTTCGCTTCCTTTAAGGCCGTTCATTAATATTTCCTACGGGATAATTTTTGCTTTGGCGATTCTAATCAATTTTATCGCCATCAGTTTGGCCGTATTTCTATTTTTTAAGCTTATCAGGGAGATATTTTCCTTAAAAGTTGCATGGCTGTCGTCCGTTTTGCTGATTTTTTCTCCTTTCACGCACAGCTTGCTCAATCAGCCGATCGTTGAAATGCTGACGGCCCTGATGGTCGCAGTTAGTTGTTATTGCCTTTACGATTACGTAAAAAAACCGACGCCTTTTAAATTAGCAGCTTATTCCCTGATCATCGGAGTTTTTCTTTTGGGAAAGATGTTTTATGCCGTCACTTTTTTCTTTCTGCTTTTAGCCGTTTATTCCAGGCGCTTCAAGGAAGGAGCGGTTTTTTTCGCTCTCCACCTCGTTCCTTTTATCCTTTGGTATCTCTGGGTGACCCAAGTTTGGCATATTAGTTATTACGTTAATGAGGTCCAGAATTGGCAAATGGGAGTTTGGCTGTTTGATTTTTTCCGCGGGTCTTGGCCCTCGACAGCCAAGATTCTGCTTTCCCTAATACCAAATTTTATGGAGGCCCTGATTTACGGCTTTATGCTGGTCCCGGTTATTTTGTCGCTTATCGGTTTTAGATATATGCCCATGAAATCAAAGAATATGCTTTATTTCGGCTCGCTTTTTTCCGTTTTTTCACTGGGGTTCATCATGAATCTTTATCTTTATCGCCACGCTTTTTTGCTTTTCCCGATTATTTATCCCACGGCCGTTTTAGGCGTGGAAAAGATAGCCGGTTCTTTGAAAAAATACCATCGTTGGCTTTCCCCGGTTTTTTATGCCGCGATGATCGGCTTGATGATTTTCGTTTCTCAAATTGACATCCAAAGAATTTTTAACTATCTAAAATCGTAAAATGCCAAAATCAATCATTAAAAAAATCATGCCCATATTGTTTTTAGTCCTTTTTTCAGGCGGGGGGCAGATTTTGCTGAAAAAAGGAGTGGCCGATTTAACTTTAGGTAATTTTGAATTCACCTTTAGGGGATTGGCCGTTTTAATTTTCAGCATTATCCAGAATTTCTGGCTTATTTTAGGGCTCTTTTCTTTAAGCATCGGTTTTCTTCTATATCTTTTGCTTCTTTCTATGGCGCAATTGAATACCGTTTATCCCGTACTGGTTTCCGGCTCGATTATTTTGATTACCGTTGTTTCGGGATTTCTTTTTCAAGAAGTTTTATCTTTGCCTCAGATTTTCGGGATTTTGATTATTATTTTTGGCATATTTGCGATGTTTTTCAAGAGAAGGACGCAGGCGCCAACCACTTGAAAAAATAATAGGTTTATTTTATAGTATTCCTATGGAGAGAGTTGCCGGACCCCACTTTTCAATAGTTTTACCCGCCTATAATGAAAGCGAAAACATTGCCGGTGTTTTGAAAAATCTCAAATTAGCTCTCAATCAGGCCAGTATTTTTTCAGAGATAATCGTGGTTGATAACGGCTCGACCGACGATACCCCGAAGATTTTAAACGATTTGAAGCGGGAAATTGGGGAATTAAGGGTTTTAAGAATAGAGAAAAATATCGGCTGCGGCAATGGCATTATCAAGGGGCTGGATATTGCCTGCGGCGATATCTTATGCTTTATGGATGCCGACGGCCAAGTGAGATCGGGTGATTTGATCTCGGTTTACCATCAATTAAAAGACAATAGCTTAGACCTTTGCAAGGGGACGAGAATCAAGAGATTTTTCAACGTTCAGAGAGAAGTCGTCAGCAAGATTTATAATTTTCTTTTTCGGATTCTATTTGATAGCCGATTTCAAGATATCAACGGCAGTCCCAAAATTTTCACTCGCCGTTTTTACCAAGAGGCGCATCTTACTTCCAAGGATTGGTTTTTAGACGCCGAAATTATGATAAAAGCAAAGCGGGGGAAATATGCCATAGGAGATTTTCCGATAGTGTATTTAGAAAGGCAAGGCGGCAATTCCAAGGTTTCCGTGATGACCATGCTGGAATTTTTAAAAAACATGTTTTATTGGAAATTTTTATTATGGAAGAAATAGCTAAAAATCAAATTCCCATAGTGATTCTTTGCGGCGGGCGAGGCACCAGGCTCAAAGAAGAAACAGAGGTTATCCCAAAACCTTTGGTTAAGATTGGAGACAAACCGGTTTTGTGGCATATAATGAAAATTTACAAAACTTACGGGTTTTCAAAGTTTATACTGCCCGTTGGCTACAAGGGAGAGAAGATTAAGGAATATTTCTATAATTATCCTGTTTTTCAGAATGATTTTACCATAAAACTGTGCGATTTTTCCAAGAAAGAAATCAATCTTCACAATCCTAAAGTTGACGATTGGGAGGTAACCATAGTGGATACCGGGCTGGAAGCTATGACCGGCGCCCGGCTTAAAAAATTAGAAAGATTTATTAATACAGATCTCTTTATGCTGACTTACGGCGACGGCGTAAGCAATGTTGATTTGGATCAGCTTTTAAATTATCATCTTGAAAAAGGAAAAATGGCTACAGTCACCGGGGTGAGGCCGCCAGCCAGATTCGGAGAGTTAAAAATTGACGGCGATAATGTGGCCAGCTTTCAGGAAAAGCCCCAAGTTGCCACCGGTTTCATTAACGGAGGATTTTTCGTGATGAAAAAAGATATTTTTAAATCATTGCCCGATAAAGAGAGCCTTTCTTTAGAGGGCGATGTTTTGCCGCAAATTGCCGCCAAGGGAGAATTGTCTGTTTTTCGCCACGACGGCTATTGGCAGTGCATGGATACGCTTCGCGATGTGGAATTTCTGAACGAAGAATGGCGAGAAGGCAAAGCTCCCTGGAAAATATGGCAATAGCGCGGTTTTTAATTAACAATGAATATTTTTAGAAAAAAAAATATATTAATTACCGGCGGAGCGGGCTTTATCGGCAGTTGGCTGGCAAAGGAATTAATTGATTTAGGAGCTAAAGTAACAGCGCTCGACCTTAAAAATTCCAATCCTGTTTTAGACGGCCTTCAAAAGAGGCCAATTTTAATTAAAGGCGATGTGAGAAATTTTAATTTGGTCAAGAAGATTATAATCAAGGAACGGCCAGATTTGATTTTTCATTTAGCTGCCCAAACCATTGTCGGCTTAGCCAATAAAGACCCCCTTTTAACCCTATCAACCAATATTATTGGCACTTGGAATATTCTTGAAGCCGCCAGAGTCCATTATCGCCCCAAAGCCGTTATTGTCGCATCTTCCGATAAGGCATACGGAGACCAGCCCGTCATTCCGTATAAAGAAAATATGGCCCTGACGGGGCTTTATCCATACGATGCTTCCAAGAGTTCCGCTGATTTGCTCTCCCAAATGTATTTTAAAACTTATCAGCTGCCAGTTTGCGTTGTCAGATCGGCTAATGTTTTTGGCGGGGGAGACCTCCATTTTTCAAGAATTGTCCCCGATACCATCAAATCTTTGTTAAACAACAATAATCCGGTTATTAGAAGCGACGGCAAACTGAAAAGGGACTATCTTTACGTGAAAGACGCGGTTACTGGCTATCTTGATTTAGCCAAAACTATTTTAAGAAGAAAGGAGGTTCTGGGCCAAGTATTTAATTTTGGCACGGCCAATCCTTATTCTGTTAAAGAAGTTGTCTCCGTCATTTTGAATTTAATGCAAAAAAAGGATTTAAAGCCGATAGTTTTGAATAAGGCGGAAAACGAAATTAAAAATCAGAGTTTGGATTTTGCCAAAGCTAAGAGAATTTTAAAATG
>JACPLM010000056.1 GCA_016186525.1 Candidatus Nealsoniibacteriota bacterium
CCACCTGCTCATTGGCTAAAACCGTTTTACAGGAAGGGCACCAGTTAGCGGGCACTTTAGCTCTTTTAGCCAAACCGGATTTATAAAACTGAAGAAACATCCATTGAGTCCATTTATAATATTCGGGTCGCAAGTGATAACCTCCCTTGACCAATCATAGGAGTTTCCCATGGACTTTAACTGCTTTCTCATCTTTGCAATATTTTTATAAGTCCAGGTTTTGGGATGAATGCCCCTTTTAATGGCTGCGTTTTCAGCCGGCAATCCGAAAGCATCAAACCCTATAGGCGACATTACGTTAAAACCGCGCATTCTTTTAAAGCGGGCGTAAACATCGGCCGGAGCAAAATTATACCAGTGTCCTATGTGCAAGTCTCCCGAAGGATACGGGAACATCACTAAATGATAAAAATTCTTCTTCCCGGCAAGCCTGTCTGGCGTTTTATAAATTCCATCCTTATCCCAAGCTTTCTGCCATTTTCTCTCTATTTTTTTTGGATTGTATGCCATTTTTAAATTTTACCCCGCACCTTTTCTTTGGTCAATAAAACAAAAAGGCGAGGATGGTCCCCGCCCTCAATTATTTACGTTTTACCTTGATCTTGTGCAGAAGAAATGAACGGCTTCCTCCGCTTCCGCCGTCTTATAACCATTCCTTATCAGTCCAGCAATTATCCTATTATAAAGCTTGACGTTTTCTTCATTTGTCCGATTTGCTAAGGCCCCAATCAAAGAATTAGCTCTCTCAAAATCCGATTCCAAACGAACATCGATTACGGCCTTAACTAGCTCTGGATTATCCATGAAATCGTAGTCAGGGTTTCGAGAGTGAATATTTCTAATAAAGCGTCTGAGAGCTTCTTTCGCGCCTTGTTCTCTGCGGTACATCCTATCCTCAACTGCATTGACGAATATTTCGTCTATCTTAAGCGCTTCCGTCTCTCCCACACTTGACGAACCCATTCCGACGACCATCATAATGTAGGCAAGCACATTCTTACGGACGGCATCCAAGTTACCGCAGTAAGCATTAAAAATATCAATCCTAATTTGTTCCAGAGAACGACGGTTGATAATATGCTGAACGGCACAAGCCACTTCGTCCGGGTCAAGAGACCCTTCTTTTATCCGCCTGAACCAATCATTTTGTTGTTTGGCGAATATTCCCAACTTCTCGTCGGACACTTCTTGCGTCATGACGAACCTCCTTATTTTTTTGGTACTCGACACTCGACAAAACAGTATAGCATATAAAAAAAAACTGTCAAGCTGTAATTTTTAATTATTAGTGCTATCATATAAATATGATCACCATAACAGAAAAAGAGGTTCAAAATATTATACCGGCAAAAGAAATCCAAAAAGTTATTAATGCGGTAGAGAATGGTTTCTCTGATTATGCCAAAGGCGATGTCCAAATGCCTCCAAAGCAATATTTGGATTTTACTGAATACGAAGGCGATTTAAGAATAATGCCGTGCTATTCCAAGGTTTTAAAATTAGCCGGAACTAAGATAGTCAACGTTCATCCTAAAAATCCGGAAAAGGGATTGCCGACCGTTATGGCAGTAGTGATTTTAAACGATGCTAAAACAGGGAAAGCATTGGCTGCCATTGAAGCTGCCTGGATAACCGGAATAAGAACGGGGGCAGCAGGAGCCATAGCCGCAAAGTATTTGGCGAAAAAAGACGCCAAAACTATGGGAGTTGTCGGGGCAGGCCAGCAGGCATTTTTCCAAATCGCAGCCACGCTTAAGGTAAGAGATATAAAAGAAATTCTTGTTTACGATCCTAAAGAAGAAAATTTTGCAAAACTCGCCCAATCCCTAAAAGAATTAGGAATAGAAATAAAAAAAGCTTCTTTGGAAGAAACTGTTAAAACCGATATTTTAGCAACCACCACGCCTGTCAGGCAGCCGATTGTAAAAAACGAATGGATTCTCCCCGGCACCCATATCAACGCCATTGGCGCAGATGCCCAAGGCAAAGAAGAGCTGGACCCGGAAATTCTCAAAAGAAGCAAAATAGTTATTGACCACTGGATACAGGCCTCCCATTCAGGGGAAATTAACGTTCCTTTTGCCAAAGGCATTATCAAAAAAGAGGATATTTACGCAGAACTGGGCGATATCGCCAGCGGAAAAATTAAAGGCAGGGAAACCGACGAAGAAATTACCATTTTTGACTCTACCGGACTTGCTTTCCAAGACCTCTACACTGCCAATATAATCTGGCGGGCATTCAATAAAATATAAAGGTCAGCAGAATAAAACCGACAAGAATGGCGCCGATAAAATTAGGCCAAAAAATCTTTTGGTCTTTTTTAATAAAACCATATAGGGCGTAGCTTACCCAAACCCAGAAAGCCAACCAAATCATTGCCGAAGAAAGCCCCTCGGTATTTTTATTTTTTAATATCAAACGCAATTGGTCGGAATACCCAAACCCAGCCATTAATATTGTCGATAAAAATGTTGACCAACGAATAATCTCTAGCATGATTATTATTTTCTATTCAAAATGACAAGATTTTTAATCACCATAGCAACGGTCATTGGCCCTACGCCTCCGGGAATCGGAGTAATATAGCTTGCCCCTGGCTCAACTGTCTTAAAATCAATGTCGCCGGCCGCATCCACCACCACGGCTCCCTTCTTTATCATATCGCCTTTTATTAATTTTGGCTTGCCTGCTCCTGAAATCAAAATATCTGCTTTTTTAGTATCATCTGAAATTTCAACGCGCTGCTTTTTCAACCAATCGACAACCGGCTGGCCAACCAATCTTCCCCTGCCGACTACCGCCACATTTTTGCCATGAAAATTTATTTTATATTCTTCCAAAAGAGCTAAAATGCCAGCCACCACCGGCGACAAAATAGCAGGTTCAAGTTTCTTGCCGGACAAGACATCTACGTCTTTTTTGGCGGGAATCAAACTTAAAACCTTTCCAGTATTAATATGTTTTGGCAGAGGCAATTGAATAATGATTCCGTGATTCTCTTTGCTGGCTATTTTTTTTATTTCATCTTCCAGGTCTTCCTGGGTAATATCACCGGAAAATTGGTAAAACTGATAAACAACGCCTGCGAATTCGCACGCCTTTTTTTTCTGGCGCAAAAATATCATGGAATTCTTATCTTCTCCAACCAAAATAGCGGCAAGTTTTAGTTTTTTGCCGCTGTTTTTTATTTTTTGTCCAAGCTCGCTAAGAATTCTCTCTGACAACTTTTTACCATCCAAAATAATGGCCATATCTAATTAGTAAGTTCTGGATTAGTCGCCAAGAAAAACGTTTCGCAGGGCGAGCGGGCATGGTTTCGCCGAAGGCGAAGAGCGAGCCCGAGTCCCGAGCAGCGCGAGCCCGCTGGGCGAGCGACTGCGGTTTTTCGTGCGACTAATCCAGAACTAAAATTAAGGTATAAGAAATTTACTGCACAATTTCTCAACTTTCTTTCTGATTTCTTTTGCTCTTCCGGGATTATTTATAACTTCGTTAATCCAGCCAGCAATTAATTTCATTTCTTTTTCTTTCATGCCTCTAGTGGTAACAGCTGGAGTCCCCAGCCGAATGCCTGAAGGATCGAAGGGAGTCCCGGGATCGTAAGGTATAGTGTTTTTATTTGTAACAATCCCTGCCTTTTCTAATAATTCCTGAGCATGTTTACCGGTAATATTTTTATTCCTCAAATCAATTAAAACCAAATGGTTGTCAGTGCCGCCGGAAACCAAATCAAAACCGTATTTTTTAAGCTCTGAAGCCGAAATTCCGGCATTCTTAACAATTTGCCGGGCATATTTTTTAAATGCAGGGGTAAGAGCTTCCCCCAAAGCAACTCCCAAAGCCGCAATCGTATGCATATGCGGGCCGCCTTGAAGGCCAGGAAAAACTTTCGGGAAAATCTTTTCTTCTAATTCTTTGCGGCAGATAATCATGGCTCCCCTTGGCCCGCGGAGAGTTTTATGGGTAGTAGTCATCAAAACATCTGTCCAAGGGAAGGGGCTTGGATGGACTCCGCCGATAATCAATCCTGTGATATGGGACGTGTCAGTTAAAAGATAGGCGCCGACTTTCTTGGCGATTTTACCGAATTTTTCAAAATCTATTATTCTGGGATAAGCGGTGTAGCCTGCGATAATCAATTTTGGCTTTTCTTTAACGGCTAACTCTTCAATGGACTCGTAGTCCAAAAACCCGTCTTTATTCAAATAGTAATAAACAGGCGTAAAATCCTGGCCCGATAAGGACGCCTTGCTCCCCTGGCTAAGATGCCCGCCATGCGGCAGATGAAGACAGAGGATTTTATCGCTTGTATCTAAAAGCCCTCTTAAAATTTCATAATTAGCCGGTGCCCCTGAAAGCGGCTGGACATTCACTGCCCAATTTTGGGAATCTAATTTAAAAGCTTTCAATGCTCTTTCTTCCGCAAGAGTTTCCAGCTTATCAATATATTCCTGGCCGCCGTAATATCTTTTATGAGGCCTGCCTTCGGCGTATTTAACAACGAATATCGAACCTAAAGCTTCCCTGACGGATTTTGAGGGATAATTTTCAGAAGCTATTAAATCAACGGTGTCTTGATGGCGCTTTTGTTCTTGTTCTATTAACTTGGCTATTTTCGGATCTGTTTTTTTAAGCATGTTAAAGTCCTCCGTCATAATAACTTTATAATATGAAATTTAACGATATTTAGCAAGTTGACTGAAAATAAAAAATTTGTTAGATTTTTAAAGAGATAAGGAGATTCTTTAACAACTTAATGGGGGGTAAAAATGTTGAGATTGGGCAAAATCCAAATCAGAGATGCCAGGTTCGGCAAGGAAACCAGGATAAAAGACGGCGTGCTTTACATCAAAAAAAAGGAACTTTTGGAAGTTGCCAAAGCAAATGACGAAAGACTCTCTTCGGTTCAAGCGCATATTGCCAGGCCCGGAGACAGCGTAAGGATAATACCGATAAAAGACGTGATTGAACCGAGATTTAAAAAAACAGACGCGGATGTCCTGGCCCTCAAGGGAATATCAGTAATTACCTGCGGCCAGATTGTCGGTTTTCAGGAAGGACTTTTAGATATGTCCGGGCCCGGAGCTGAATATTCTTCTTTTTCCAAATTAACGAACATTGTCTTGGTTGTAAAAGCAACTAAAGGCATAACCCAGCACCAACATGAAGAAGCAATAAGACTGCTGGGCCAAAGAGCGGCTGATTATCTCGGCCAAGCCGCAAAAGAAATCATTCCCGAAGATATAGAAGAATTCGCAGAACTGTCGCCGCACGAAGAAGATCGCGCCGGTTTGCCCAGAGTGGTTTACGTCTATATGCTCTTA
>JACPLM010000057.1 GCA_016186525.1 Candidatus Nealsoniibacteriota bacterium
ATTGAGGCATCTTCAATCGCAGTGGAATAAAGAAAACAGATTTACCGGCTGGACTGATGTTCCTTTGAGCGAGGAGGGCATACTTAGCGCAAAGGAAGTTGCGCAAAAAATCGCAGGCATTAAAATTGACAAAGTTTACACGTCGCCTTTAATGAGAAATAAGGATACGGTTTGGCTGGTCTTGGAAAATTGCGGCAAAAAAGATCTGCCGATTGTGGTTGATAAGGCTTTAGACGAAAGAAATTACGGCAAGTTGCAGGGCCTGAATAAAGACGAAGTGAAGAAACAATACGGAGAAGAACGAGTAAGGTTATGGCGAAGGAGCTGGACTGAAGCGCCCCCGGAAGGAGAAAGCCTGAAAGATGTTTACAAAAGAGCCGTATTTTTTTTCAAAGAATATATTGAAAAAGACCTTGAGTCAGGAAAAAACATTTTGATTGTCGCCAGCCATAACAGCTTGAGGGCTTTAGTTAAATATATTGAGAAAATACCAGACGAAGATATAATCAATCTTGAAATTACTTACGGCGGTTTGCTGGCATACGAGTTCGACGGCAGTGTTTACAAAAAAATAGATTAGTTTTAAAATTAAAACATATGAATAAAATAATACTTATAGCTATTTTTATCGCGGGGTTATTTTTGGGATCGGCCGGATTTTACTTTTTACAAAATCAAAAAGGGCTGTCTTTAGACGAAGCGTCAAAGACTGCCATAAATTTTATTGATAAAGCCGTAAAAGAGCAGGATGCCAGTCTTTCGGCCTCTCTTTTAGGGGCGACTGAAGAAAGCGGCGTTTATAAAGTGCATTTAAAGATTCAGGATAATGAATATGACTCTTTTGTCAGCAAGGACGGCAAATACTTATTTTCTTCAGCATTTAATTTAGAAGAGGAAAAAGTAAAGGAAGCAGCCGAACAGCAAAGTAATGCTTCTACAGATGCCACTCTTGAGAGCTTGGCTCAGTGCTTAACTGAAAAAGGAGCTAAATTTTACGGAGCTTTTTGGTGTTCTCACTGTAAAAATCAGAAAGAGATGTTCGGAGATGCCGCAGCTTTGCTTCCATATATTGAATGCTCTACTGAAGACGGAAATGGACAGCTTGATGCATGCAAGGACGACAATGTAACATCATATCCTACATGGGAATTCGCTGACGGTAGCAGGGAGACTGGCGAAGTTTCCTTAGAGAAATTATCAGAAAAAACAGGCTGCCAGTTGCCTAAATAATAATTAATTATTAATAACTAATTAAAAATATATGGCTAAAATAAAAATATATTCTACTCCAACTTGTCCTTATTGCGTTGCTTTAAAGAATTTCTTAAAAGAAAAAAATATCGCCTTTGAAGATGTTGATGTGGCCCAAGACGCCCAAGCCCGGGAAGAAATGGTTCAAAAGACAAACCAAATGGGGGTGCCGGTAGTTGATATTGACGGAGAAATCATCATAGGCTTTGACAAAGAGAGAATAAGCAAAATTTTAAAAATATAGTTGTTGGTATATGCTAAAAATAGCTATTAATGGATTTGGCCGAATTGGCAGGCCAACCCTTAGAAGAATCATTGACCATCATCCCAATTTAAAGGTGGTGGCTATTAATGATTTAACCGACCCAAAAACTCTAACTCATCTCTTAAAGTACGATTCAATTTACGGAAGGCATGAGAAGGCAGAGGAGGTAATGGCGGGAATTAAGTTTTTTGCTGAAAAAGACCCGGCAAATTTGCCTTGGGGAGATCTCGGCATTGATATCGTAATAGAATCTACCGGAGAATTTACCAATTATGACGGCGCCAAGAAGCATATAGCCGCCGGAGCCAAGAAAGTGATTATCTCTGCTCCGTGTAAAGATCCGGATAAAATTCCCTCTTATATTTTAGGCGTCAACGAAGAGCAGCTTGATGCTAAAAAAAATGATATTTTTGATATGGCTTCCTGCACAACTAATTGCTTGGCTCCCGTAGCCAAGGTTCTCAATGATAATTTCAAGATAGTTAAAGGGTTTATGACTACTTGCCATGCCTATACCAACGACCAAAGGATTCTGGATTTGCCTCATAAAGATTTAAGAAGGGCAAGAGCCGCAGATTTGAATTTAATTCCTACCAGCACCGGGGCGGCTAAAGCCATAGGCAGGGTGATTCCAGAATTGGAAGGAAAATTGGACGGCATAGCTATAAGGGTGCCTGTTCCGACAGTTTCCGTTTTGGATTTGATTTGCGAAGTAGAAAAGAAGACATCGGCAGAGGAGGTAAATTCATCTTTTAAAAAAACTGCTCAAGAATCAAAAGGCATTTTAGCCGTAGAGAAAGATCCCTTGGTTTCTTCAGATTATATCGGCAATACTTATTCAGCCACGGTTGATTTGCCTCTAACCATGGTAAAAGGCAACTTAGTGAAAGTATTGGCTTGGTACGACAATGAATTTGGCTACGCCTGCCGTTTGGCAGAATTCGCTGAATTGATCGGAAAGAAGCTTTAATTTTTCTCTTATTTGAAAACCGTCCGCCCTTTTGTAGACGGGTTATTAGACGTTTCGGAGCAAACTTCAAGCCATCGGGGCTTGATTTTTCTTTTGAGATTTGATATAATTTTTTTATAAAATCAAAGGAGGTAGCACATTAAAATGGCTGGAAAGACGAAAGAGATTATAAGAGTTGTTACCGTTACTGGAGCAGATGACAGCATACGGCCAGAAACTTTAGTTCCGATCGCCAGAGATTATCCCTTCGTTGAATTTGGCATTTTGTTGTCAAAAAAACAACAGGGCGATAAAAGATTCCCATCTAGGGATTGGTTGGAGGAACTATATATTTTATGGCGGCAAGAAAAGCTTGTTTTATCCGGGCACTTATGTGGACGATGGGTGCGAGATTTGTGTGCTGGAGTACCAAGCTTTTTCGAAGATTTTGGGCATATTTGGAAAATGTTCGGACGCTTTCAGTTGAATTTTCACGCCGAGCCTCATAAGGTTGATGAGCAGAAATTTTCAGAAATCATCAGAAAATATCTTGCTTCCAAGCCAATCATTTTCCAAATGGATGGGACGAATGAGAAAATTTTTCATTCCCTAGAAGCAAGATGGGGGATTCAGGCATTTCCTTTGTTTGATCAATCTGGCGGAGAAGGATTACTGCCAAGGGAATGGCCCAAGCAGATACCTAACACGTATTGCGGTTATGCTGGCGGGCTTTCACCGGATAATCTACAGAGAGAGATGAAGAGAATTTCTAAAGTTGCTACCGGCCCAATCTGGATTGACGCAGAGACATTGCTGCGCTCGGAAGATGATTTAGTCTTCAATTTAGAAAAAGTACGCCGTTTCTTAGAAGTTGCGAGACCCTGGGTGAAAGGAGGAAGTATAAATGAAGAAAAGATATACGGTTGACGAATGTAAAAATGTTATGTGGGATAGTATTGATGGAAGAGAGCCAAATCCTACACTAGCCGAAATCATAGAGGCTGCTAAAAAAGAATTTCCTGGTATTCCTTATGAACAATTAGAGGTGTGTGGTGCTGGTGATGGCACTTTTCTTAGTAAAAAATAATACATATTGATAAAAGCGGCGCGAGCGGATTTCGCCCGCTTTTTTGTTTTGATGAAAATTGGTATAATGAAGTAATGATTAAAAAGGGAGAATTATATTATCCGACTGAAGAATTTAAGAAAAAAGCTTGGGTTAATGATCCTAAGATTTATGAGGAAGCGTCAAAAGATCCTGTTAAATTTTGGGAGAAGTTAGCCAAAGAACTTTTTTGGTTCAAACCATGGAAAAAGGGCTTTGCGCATAAGCCGCCGTATTTTAAATGGTTTGTTGGAGGAAAATTGAATATTACTGAAAATATTTTTCAGAAAGCTGATAAAAATAAAGTTGCTTTAATTTGGGAGCCGGAGCCGGTTAATGAAAAATCGAAAGTTTTTACCTATAGCGAACTTTTTAAAGAAGTTTGCAGGTGCGCGAACTATCTTAAAAAAATAGGCGTTAAAAAAGGAGACAGGGTTGGAATTTATTTGCCGATGATTCCCGAGGTTGTCATAGCCATGCTCGCTTGCGCCAGAATCGGAGCTGTGCACAGCGTAGTATTTTCCGCTTTTTCTCCCAATGCTTTAAAAGTAAGGCTGCAAGATACGGGAGCCAAGGTTTTAATTACTGCTGACAGCTACTATCGCCGAGGACAAATAATGAATTTAATTAAAAATGCCCAAGAGGGCATTAAAGAAACTAAAGTTAAAAAAGTTGTTTTAGTCCGAAGATCAGGAGAAAATCCTTGGCAAAAAGAAAATGATTCTTGCAAGCCGGCAGTAATGGATGCAGAAGACATGCAGTTTATTCTTTATACTTCGGGATCTACAGGAAAACCAAAGGGATGCGTTCATACTTGCGGCGGCTATGCCGTCCAAGCCCTTTGGACAGGCAAATGGATATTTGATTTCCACGATAAGGATGTTTTTTGGTGCACCTCTGACCCGGGTTGGGTAACGGGGCATACATATACGATTTACTCTCCATTGCTGAATGGAATTGCCACTTTGATGTTTGAAGGGGTGCCGGATTTTCCAACGCCAGACAGATGGGCTCAAATCATTGAGAAGCACGGAGTTACCATATTTTATACCGCTCCTACGGCCATAAGAATGTTTGAAAAATACGGAGAAGATATTATAAAAAAACACGGATTTGAAAAATTAAGGCTGCTTGGCACCGTTGGCGAGCCAATCGATGAATCAGCGTGGCTGTGGTATTATAAAAATGTAGGAAAAGAAAATTGTCCAATCGTTGATACTTGGTGGCAGACAGAAACCGGCGGCATTTTAATCACTTCCCTGCCCGGGGTAGGGCCGTTTAAGCCGGCTTTTGCGGGCTTGCCATTCCCCGGGGTGAAAGCTGACGTGAAAGACGGAAACTTGGTGATTTTGCCCCCTTTTGCGCCCGGGCTGCTTCGAGGAATATACAAAAACCCTAAAAAATATTTGGAAACTTATTGGTCTCAGTATGGGAATAAAGTTTATTTCACTTCCGATGGAGCTGCCATTAACGGAAACGGCTTGATCAGGGTGATAGGCAGAGTGGATGATGTGATTAAGGTGGCAGGCCACAGGATAAGCACCGGAGAAATGGAATCAGCCATCAATAAGCATCCCGATATTTCAGAGTGCGCAGTAGTGGGAATTCCAGATGCAATAAAAGGCGAGGCGCCGATAGCTTTTATTGTTTTCAAAGACGGCAAATCAAGAGAACAAATGAAAAAAGAGGCCGTAGATTATATCTTAAGGGGGATAGGCCCCATTGCTTTGCCAAAAGAAGTTTACTTAGTTGAGGATTTGCCTAAAACTCGTTCGGGCAAGATTATGAGAAGAATTTTAAGGAAATTATTTATTAAAGAAGAGTTGGGAGATTTGTCTACTTTGGCCAATCCGGAAAGCGTAGATAAGATAAAAAAACTGATTTA
>JACPLM010000055.1 GCA_016186525.1 Candidatus Nealsoniibacteriota bacterium
CAAGAATATTCCCGGCCTTTATGAAAAATTGAAAACCCTCAATGACGTCGGTTTGGGCTATGTGCAATTAGGCCAGTCGGCTCCTTCGCTTTCCGGCGGCGAGGCCCAAAGGGTAAAATTAGCCACTGAATTATCCCGCAAAGCCACGGGCAAGTCTTTATACATATTAGACGAGCCGACCACCGGGCTCCATTTTGACGATATTAAAAGATTGATTCAGGTTCTGCGGGGTTTGGTTGAAAAAGGGAATACGGTTTTGATCATTGAGCATAATATAGATCTTATTCGAAATGCAGATTGGTGCATAGATTTGGGCCCCGAAGGCGGGGAGAAGGGCGGATACATAGTAGCTGAAGGCGAGCCCAAAGCAATAGCCAAAGCCAAGAAGTCCTACACTGGACAATATCTGAAAAATCTTAAATCAAAATAGCCCTGCCGATTTGGCAAGGCTATTTTTTGTCTTATTCTTCGAGAAGAAGTTCTACATAATTGATTGGAACCGCGAAACTAAACGTGAAGGCGCCTATTGATCTAGATACAACACCTATCACTTCCCCCTGTTTGTTAAGGATAGGCCCTCCAGAATTACCGAAGTAGACAGAATTATCTATTTGAATGAACTGGATAGAATAATTATCAAAATGGCGATCGAAAGCGCTAATAATACCGGCGCTCACGGAATTATTAAGCATTGCGGGATTTCCTATTGCCACTATCGGGTCTCCGATTGAAAGTTTTTTGGCATCCGCCGGCATTAGCGGTTCAGCGTTTAATGGTTCAGCCAGTTCGATAACTGCCAAGTCCCACTCAGGCTTCACCTTTATAATTTTGCCTTGGATCCACAGGTGTCCGTCGTTTGGCGTAATGCTTACCGTAGTGCCGGGCCCCGCTTTTACTACATGGTAAGCTGTGATAACTTGGTTTTTTTTGCCGAAAATGAAACCGGTGCCTGCGGAATCGCCGCTATAGATACCAACCACGGATTTTCTGGCCTTTTCGTAGATTTCCGATGGCTGAAAAATTTTATTTTCTAACCTTGCCAATTCTTGTTTATTGGTTTTCCCCATTGCATCAAGGTCTGCCGTTGCCGCTTTGTCTCGCAGATTATTCTCTAAGGCGGCAAGGTTCTTCCTGGACTCGTTCTTATTAGATTCAATATCTGATTTAAGTTTTACATCGGCGGTCATCATCTCTTGTTTTAGAAGCGCATTGCTCTTTAGCAGGCCTCCAATATCATAAAGAAGACTTTTTCCCATTGCCTCAAGGTCTGCCGTTGCCGCTTTGTCTCGCAGATTATTCTCTAAGGCGGCAAGGTTCTTTCTGGACTCGTTTTTATCAGATTCAATATCTGATTTAAGTTTTGCATCGGCGGTTATCAGTTCTTGTCTTAGAAGCGCATTATCGCTTCTAAGATTGCCTACGGCAATATTATTCAGAATGGACATTATTAATAGCGCGAGAATAAGAATCGGGGCGATTGCAATCAGCCATGTTTTTTTCAAAGTGCTTCCCTCCCTGGGTATTTTTTACTGACAAATGAGTATAGCACAATAAAAGAGTCTTGACAAGTATTCTTGGTTGAGTAATATAACAATTAGCACTCTGCGGTCGTTAGTGCTAATCTAATAATTAAAATAATAATTATGCATATTAAACCGTTATCCGATCATATATTAATAGAGCCGATAAAAGAGGAAGAAAAAACCAAGGCCGGAATTTTGCTTCCTGAAACAGCGGAGAAGGAAAAGCCCGAGCAGGGCAAGGTGATTTCCGTAGGCCCCGGGAAAAAAGATAAAGATGGAAAATATATTTCTATGGAAGTAAAAGAGGGGGACAAAGTTTTGTTTACAAAATACGGGCCAAGCGAAATTAAGGTCGAAAATAAAGAATATTTAATTGCTAAAGAAGAAGATATTTTAGCAATTTTAGAGTAAAAATATGGCTAAACAAATTTTATTCGGCGAAAATGCCAGAAAAAAATTAATGGGGGGCATCAACAAAATAACCGATGCCATCAAAGTTACTTTAGGCCCCAAGGCCCGTCTTGTGGTTTTGGATAAAGGATTTGGCGCCCCGGATGTTTCAGACGACGGCGTGAGCATTGCCAAAGAGGTTGAATTGGAAGACAAGGCCGAACAGCTGGGAGTGGAAATTATAAAAGAAGTGGCTGAAAAAACAAGCGATGTGGCAGGGGACGGTACGACAACTTCCACTGTTTTAACCCACGCCATAATTTCAGAGGGCCTTAAAAATGTCGCCGCCGGAGCCGATCCTTTATCTTTGAAGCGGGGCATTCAAAAAGGAGTACAAACGATAGTAGAGCATTTAAAGGCGAATTCTAAGATGATTTCAAAAAAAGAGGAGATTGCTCAAGTGGCGACAATCGCCAGCTTGGATCAAGAAGTCGGCAATTTGATCGCCGAAGTTTTTTCTGAAGTGGGCAAAGACGGGGTAATTACGGTTGAAGAATCAAAAAAATTCGGCCTGGAAAAAGAAATAGTCAAAGGCCTTCAATTTGATAAAGGATATATTTCTCCGTATATGATTACCAATCCAGAAAGAATGGAAGCGGAAATAGAAGACCCGTATATTTTAGTGACGGATAAAAAAATCTCCTCTTTGCAGGAAATTCTGCCGGTGCTGGAAAAGGTGGCTCAAACAGGCAAAAAGGAATTGGTAATTTTAGCCGATGAAGTGGAGGGAGACGCCTTAGCCACTTTAGTTGTAAACAAGCTTCGCGGAATATTTAACGCTTTGGCGATTAAATCTCCCGGCTTTGGCGACAGAAAAAAAGAAATGCTGGAAGACATAGCCGTTGTTACCGGCGCCAAAGTCATTTCTGAAGAAATCGGCCTGAAATTGGATAAAGTTGAACTCGAGCACTTAGGCCAGGCAAGAAAAGTGGTTGCTAAAAAAGAAAATACCACAATTATCGAGGGAAAAGGCGCAAAAGAAGCCATAGACGCCAGGATTAAGCAAATAAAGACGGAGATTAAAAATACCACTTCTGATTTTGATAAAGAGAAGCTTCAAGAAAGATTGGCGAAATTATCCGGAGGGGTTGCCGTGATAAAAGTGGGAGCAGCCACTGAAGTTGAGCAAAAAGCCAAACAGAAAAAGACGGAGAACGCTCTAAACGCTACAAGAGCCGCCATTGAAGAGGGGATATTGCCGGGCGGCGGAGTGGCTCTTTTGAACTCCATTTCTGTTTTAGAGAAAATAGAATTAATAGGCGATGAAAAAACCGGTCTGGATATTTTAAGGCGTGCTTTGGAAAAACCGGTAAGGCAGATTTCTGAAAACGCCGGTTTGGACGGAGCGGTAGTTGTGGCGAAAATAAAAGAAAAAGGAGGCAATTTCGGCTTTGATGCTAAAACCATGGAATACGGAGACCTTATTGCGGCCGGAGTTATTGACCCCACTAAAGTTGTCAGAACTACTTTAGAGAATGCGTCTTCGGCAGCTTCCATGCTTTTAACCACAGAGTGCGTGGTTGTTGAAAAACCAGAAGAAAAGAAAGACAAGATGGGAGGAATGCCGGGCGCGGGCGGCATGGATATGGGATACTGATAAAAATTTTCAATTATCAATTATCAATTTTCAAACTGAAGACCCTTCCCATCGGAAGGGTTTTTAGGTAAGATAAAGATATGAATACACTAACAATCATTTTAATAATCTTCGGCATAATAATTCTTTGGCTTATCGCCGTTTACAACCGGTTTGTTGCCTTGCGCAATCGGGCCAAAGAGGCGTGGTCGGACATAGACGTTCAATTTAAAAGAAGATACGATTTAATTCCCAATCTTGTGGAGACCATTAAGGGGTACGCCAGCCACGAGAGAGAGCTTTTGGAAAAAGTGACTCAGGCGAGAACTCAAGCTATGGGCGCTCAAACAATCAAAGAAAAGGGGGAAGCGGAAAATTTTCTTTCTTCCACATTAAAATCGCTTTTCGCCGTCAGTGAGAATTATCCGGACTTGAAGGCGTCAGTTAATTTTCTTGAGCTTCAAAGAGAATTGAGGGACACCGAAGATAAAATACAGGCGGCAAGGCGTTTTTACAATACCAATGTCCGCGAGTTGAATATCAAGACAGAAAGTTTTCCAGATAAGATTATCGCTCAAGCTTTTAATTTCAAGCCGATGGAATTTTTTGAAATAGCCGAGGCGTCAGAAAGAGAAACTCCGCAGGTCAAGTTTTAAAATGACATTATATACCCACGCCGAATCCAATATCAGGAAGACCTGGCTCTATTCGTCGTTCTTTTTAGTTTTAATCATCGCTGTCGGCTGGCTTATCTCATATTTTGCCGGGAGCTCTAATATTCTTTGGTTTGCGGTTGTTTTCAGCGTCTTTATGAGTTTTATAAGCTATTGGTTCTCTGACAAGATTGTTCTCGCTTTAAATAAGGCCAAACCCATCGAGAAAAAAGACAATCCGGAATTATACCGGGCGGTTGAAAATCTTTGTATTACAGCCGGACTTCCTCTGCCCAAGATTTATATTTTAAACGAAGCCCAGCCCAATGCTTTTGCCACCGGCAGAAATCCAAAGCATGCGGTAGTCGCCGTTACCCGCGGTTTGCTGGAAAAATTAGACAGGACAGAATTAGAAGGCGTTCTCGCCCACGAGCTTTCCCATATCGGCAACAGGGATATGCTTTTGCAGGCAATGGTGGTAGTTTTGGTCGGGATGGTGGCGATTATGACCGACTTTTTCTTTAGGTTGAGCTTTCGAGGAGGTTTCAAGAGTCGCAACAGCAGGGACAATGATAGAGCGCAAATGCTGATGCTCGCCGTTTCCGTGGTCTTGGTTATATTGGCCCCGATTTTAGCCCAGCTTATCAAGTTGGCCATTTCCAGGAAGCGGGAATTCCTGGCCGATGCTTCCGGTTCTCTTTTGACTAGATACCCGGAAGGTTTAGCCAGAGCTTTAGAGAAAATTTCAGCCGATCCCAACAGCTTAAGAGTCGCGTCAGACGCAACCAGCCACCTTTTTATTTCCAGTCCTTTTCGCGGGCAGGAAAGCGCCTCATGGTTCCATAAATTATTTATGACCCACCCGCCAATCCAAGAAAGAGTCAAAGCATTAAGAGATTTAAAAATTTAAATTAAAAATTTATGTTTTGCCCTACAGATAAAATTAAATTAGAGAAAGCAATAATATCCGGAGTTGAAGCAGATTACTGCCCAAAATGCCTCGGGCTTTGGTTTGAAGAAGAAGAGCTTAGATTCGCCAAGGATTACAAAGACAAAGATTTAAGATGGCTGGATATTGATCTTTGGGAAGACG
>JACPLM010000059.1 GCA_016186525.1 Candidatus Nealsoniibacteriota bacterium
ACGTTGTGATTATAAGCTTCCTGCCAAATCCTATTTTTCTGCCAATCGCCTCCATGCAAAAATAAAGAGTAACGAAATTCTTGCAATCCTTGGCATTGGGCCTCTGGAGTAGCCATCTGGGGGCCGGCATGTCCTCGTCTTGTTGAAAAATCGTCCCTGCTCAACCAGCCAACGCAGCGAAGAAGTGTTAGGGCGAAACATATTCCGTCCTTTTCGGGAATTGCCTCATATTCCGGCAAACCCTGATTTATTAAGGTTAATCCCTTCTTGTTATCGCTGGCACTCAAAAAAGATTGCTGGGGATAAGTGGGACATGGCGCCTCAACCGAACTTTCAGCCGGAGGAAAACCAACTTTTCTTTTTACCACATCAAATTGCCCTTCTGAAAAACAGTGCTCTGTTTTAATGTCTGTGGGGAAAAGAACCCTTAAGCGGTGGTCCTCGGCCTTATTGTCAAAAACCGTCCGGAAATCAATCCGTTTTATTCCAGAATGAAGAGTGATAAATGTTTCAACCAAACATTTTACCGCCTTTTTGTTCCGACTGCCTCTATCTTGTTTAAGAGAAACGGGCAGTTTCCAGCCAATCTCAATTTTTAAAGTAGCTGCTAATTGGCTCAGTTCTTCAATGGATATTTTTGCTTTTTCATTTTTGGTATCTAATTTCTGCGAATTTTTAGCCGGAGAAAAGTTGTATTCATCGCCGGCATCTTCAATGTCTTCAAAAATTAGAATTCCATCCAAGACAGCGCCGGAAGTTTTATCATGAATCGCGATGGTGCCGTTTGAATTTGCCTTCACGCGGTAATATTCGTTTTCTATAGCGCATTTTTCAGCTATTAAGCCGCTGCAGTAATTCCTTTTTCCCGCTTTTGGAGCTAAGTAATAAACTTTGTAGCCGTAAGGCGGCACATCTTTAGCTAAAAACTCAATTCTCCCTACAGAATCAAGCCGAGCGGGAACTTCACTGCCTTGGCCGTCTAAAACAAGAAAATCAGAATAATGCTTTCCTTTAGAATTTATTGGTTTGACCACGTCAGTGCGTTTCCAATTAAGAGTATTTATAACGACTATTGGCTGATAGCTTAAATCGGGATTTGTCCTATCAATATTTTTGACAAAAAATTGGACGGCTTCCATTAAAACGCCCGTTAAGGTTTCTTGCGACTTCAAAAATCTTTCCATTACTTCCCGATGAACCTCGTCAATGCTGCAGCCGCAAATGCTGTCATGCGGATGGCATTGCAAAAGATATTTCCAGGCCCGTTCCAGAGCTTCTTGAGGATATTCCGCTCCCCCCAGCCAGGATAAGGCCGCCAAAGGTTCAACGATTTTTTCCAGCCTTGTCTGCGTTCTTTCGTTTTCCTGTTTTAAATACATTCTTGTGGACATGACGCCCGGCAATAATTGGGCGTATCTCGTTCCCCTCAACTCTCCCTCAAAAAATTCCAATTTTGGGTCGGCTGATTTCAGTTTACCAATAAACTCTTCAAAATTACTGTGGGTGACAACTACATCATCCAAATGGCCGTTTAAATACTCAATTATTTTCGGAATTTCTGGCTGCGGCTCTTGATGGTCTTCGCCATTATTGGAAAGAAGGTATTTTGTGCGCGCATATTTTGATAAGATTGCTTTTGACCGATTAATAATCTCCAGCGCCTTTTTCAAATCTACGGGCTCTTTGCCTAATTCTACTGAATCGCCATACCATGCCGCCTGCCTTACAGCTAAAACCTGGCTCCCGTCGGGAGCCAACCAATAAAATTCAGAACCTAATTTCTCCCCCTCTCCGCCCAAACCCCTGGTGAAAATAAAGGAATCGATATCAAAGCCCCTTAAAATCTGGGGCAGTTGGGAAATGTGGCCGAAGGGATCTGGCACATAACCTACCTTCATCACTCTGCCGAAGTCTTTGGCTATTTTATGGCCCAGCAATAAATTTCTCACCATTGCCTCGCCTGATTCTAAAAATTCATCGGGTAGGACATACCATGGTCCCACCAATATTCTTCCTTGTTTAATATATTTTCTTAAAAGTTCTCTGTTTTCCGGCTTAATTTGCAAATAATCTTCTAAAACCACAGTCTGGCCGTCAAGAACAAAATACCGAAAATTTTTATCTGACTCCATGATCGCCAAAAGCCTGTCAACAAGTTTCACTAATCTTGCCCTGAAATTCTCAAAAGTGTCGTACCATTCTCTGTCCCAATGAGTATGGGAAACCAAATGAATTTCATACTTTTCTGTTGTCAAAGAGCACCTCCTTTATCTGATATTAATTCTTATCAAAAAAGGGCGTTTAATGCAACGCCTTTTTTATTAAAGCTTTTCTATCCTCCATTTTCTCTCTCATATTGCTCAATCAATTCGGCAAGAGATTTGCCATAAATTTTTTTAAAAATATTCTTGCTATAAGTTCCATCAATCAATGCTTTTGACAAATCCTTGATAATTGTCGGCTGGAACCCCTCGAGATACATCAGAAAATGCGCTGAAGTTTGGTATCCGGCCAATGCCTTGCCCTTTTCATAGTGTTCTTTGCTCCAAGAGGTTTGAAAGCCAAGCCTATCCCTAACGTAATC
>JACPLM010000061.1 GCA_016186525.1 Candidatus Nealsoniibacteriota bacterium
TCAGTTTTGCTTCGCTCGATCCGAAATTGAAAGATTATGCCATTACCGTTAACGGAGTCAGCAAGACTTACGCCATGACCGGCTTTAGAATCGGCTATTGCGGCGCCCCGGATTATATGGTTGAAAAAATGGCTGAATTGCAAAGCCATGTTTCTTCGAGTATCTGTTCGATATCCCAAGCAGCGGCAGAGGAAGCTCTTTTAGGAGAGCAGGAATCCGTTCAAAAAATGGCGGCAGAGTTTGACGCAAGGCGGCGTTTTGTCTGCAGAGAATTTAAGAATTTCGGCATTCAATTTGTCAAGCCAAAAGGCGCTTATTATGTCTTTTTCAAAGTTGAGCCGGAATTCAATTCTTTAGATTTTTGCGAGATAATGCTTGAGCGTTTTCAGGTGGCTTTAAACCCCGGAGAAAATTTTGGCTCTCCCGGCTGGGTGAGATTAAGCTACACCGTTTCATGGGATGATTTAAAAGAGGGAGTTTGCAGAATCGCAGCGATGCTGGGAGGGTGTTGAGCATGGTAAAGAAAATTATCATAACTGCCGCTGTTACCGGTTCTCGGCCGACAAAAGAGATGAATCCGGCTGTTCCATATGCGCCAAAAGAAATTATTGCAGCTGCCGTGGAGTGCCACAAGGCAGGAGCTGCCATAGCCCATATTCATGTCAGAGAGCCGAAGACTGGCAAGCCCTCTTTTAAAATTGAGTATTTCGGGGAAGTGTTAGAAGGAATTCGCGAGCAATGCGACATGATGGTGAATCTCACTACATCGGGTTTATTTCTGAAAGGCGAAGATGTTATTTCTCAGCGTCTTGAGCCAGTAGGTTTAAGGCCCGATATTTGTTCTCTTGATGTCGGCTCGATGAATTTTTCAGATATGGCGTTCGTCAATCCGCCAGAATGGGGAGAAGCTGCGGCAAAACGCATGAGAAGGTGCGGCGTTAAGCCGGAAATTGAAGTTTTTGACACAGGTCATATTGCGCAAGCGATTGATCTTATCAAGAAAGGGCTGATTGTCGACCCTCCTTATTTTCAGCTTTGCATGGGAGTGAAATGGGGGATTGCAGCTACGCCGGAAAATCTTTTGTTTATGAAAAGCAAGTTGCCGGCCAATGCTCTATGGAGCGTTTTGGGAATCGGGAAATATCAGCTTCCGATGATCACTCTTGCTGCTGGATTGGGAGGACATATCAGAGTTGGATTTGAAGACAATATCGAGCTGGAAAAAGGAGTTTTAGCAAAATCAAACGCAGAATTTGTCAGAATGGCTGTTTATCTGGCTAGGTATTGCGGCCGCGAGCCAGCCACTTCGGCAGAAGCGCGTTATATTCTTCATCTAAAATAAAGCAAAGGAGAGCCCAGCTCTCCTTTTTTGTTGGAGTTTTACATGGTACAATAAAAATATGAAAAATAAAGGTTATTTTTTAGTTTTTCTGACGGCTGTTATTTCCGGTTTTTCTATTTTTATCAATAAATTCAGCGTGTCGGTCATCAACCCGTATATTTTTACCGGGCTGAAAAATATTATCGCGGCAGTTTTTCTTTCCTGTCTTTTTATTTTCCTGAAAGATCTCAAGGTTTTTAAAACTTTTAAAGTTAAAGATTGGATGCGGCTAGTTATTATTGGTTTGATCGGCGGATCAATACCGTTTCTATTGTTTTTTAAGGGACTTTCTTTGACTTCAGCGGCCCAGGGCTCTTTTCTGCACAAAACCATGTTTTTGTATATTGCCGTATTCGCCGCTATTTTTTTGAAAGAAAGAATCAGCAAGGGGTTTTTAATCGGCGCAGTATTTTTGCTGGCAGGGTCGGCCTTACTGTTAAAAATACTGCCTTATTCTTTCGGTCGGGGCGATTTATTTGTGTTGTTGGCCGCCCTGCTTTGGGCAGCTGAAAATACTTTATCTAAATATGCTTTAAAAAATCTTTCAGGAAGAATGGTTGCATGGGGCAGAATGTTTTTCGGCTCGATTTTTATCATCATATTTCTCGCGGCCACTCATCAGGCGCAATTAGCATTAAGTCTTAATTTAGGGCAGATGGCTTGGACTTTGATAACCTCGGTCCTGCTTTTTGGCTATGTCATAACTTGGTATAGCGGATTAAAATACATTCCTGTTTCTAAGGCGGCCTGCATTTTGCTTTTGGGTTCGCCTATTACTACGTTGCTTTCAATCGTATTTTACGGTTCCCCAATATCCCTAAAAGGCATTCTTAGCATAGCATTTACGATCGCAGGAATTGTTTTGATTTTCTGCGGACAGTATTTGTTCAAAGGAATAAAAAGGATTATTTATGCCGGCTCTTAGGCTGTCTCTTATTTACGGATTCCGTCCCAATGCTTTGGGCCTCTGCGGCCCCCAAGAGGAGAAAAATAAAAAAATAATTTCTGACTTTATCGGCGGCAAAGATATCCCAGAAAAGACGATGCGAGCGATTATTGAGAATTTCAGAGGGGCCTATCCTTACTATCAGATGGTAGCTTCGGCCAGCAAGATAAAAGACCCTCTTTCTGAAAGAGCGGTCAGGGCGTATTGGACTGGCTCTAGCGATTTAGAAAAGGCAAGGTTTGCTGATTTTGAGAAAATGGCGAAAGACAGATTTTTTTTGAAAAAAATTCCTGCCGGCTCTCTGCCTCATCATAGTTTTCATGTTCTTAACGTAGGCAGAATCAACGGTAAATTAAGAGAAGACTTGCTTGATGTCTGCTTGGTCAAGTGGGGGAGAGTTAAAAAAATTTTTGGCTCTGAAGTATCGGTAGACAATTACGAAGAGCTCAAGAAGCGTAAAAATACATTTTATTTCGCGCCAAAATCAGTCAAAGAAGTCGCTTGGGACAAGAAACTGGTTCAGAATTTAAAGATAGGAGATTGGGTTTCCATCCATTGGCGTAACGTCATTGAGAAGCTGAATAAGGAAAGCGTAAGAAATCTTAAAAAATATACCAAGATTAATTTAAGGGCTTATGGTTCAGGTTTTAGAGAAAAAACAAATAAATGATTTTTTAGCGGAGCTCGGGAAAAAGTTTGAGATTATCGACGCCAGGAATGATATTTTGCCGCCAAAGCAGTATTTTTTTCCGCCCAAAGAAGAGATTTTCACTTTTGATAAAAAGAGCGCCCGGGTATCCATTCCGAAAATTAAAAAAGATTTTATTATTTTCGGTTTGAGTTTGCCCGACTTGGAAGCCATGGTTCAGTTAGATGAAATAATGAGAAAACCGCAGGAAGATTTCTTCTATTTCCAAAGAAGAAATAGGGCTTATCTCATTGGATTAAGCGAAGATCCGATTTGTCTGCCGCCCGTATGCGCCCTGCCCGGAGGAGACATGATTTTAGAGAAGATTAATGAGGGGCAGTACCGCGTTTTAACTCTGACGGATAAAGGAAAAAAAATAGCAAAAAGCAGGTTTTTGAAAAGTTTCAAAAACATAGAAATAAAAAAATATCCAGATGGTTTAGTTCCTATGCCGACATTGAAAAAGATGCTTTTAGATCCGGAATATTTATCGGATATAGTCGCTTGGTCTTGGAAAAACGACGCAAAAATCTGGGATGATTTAAAAGATATTTGCTTGGGATGCGGCATATGCACTTATGTCTGCCCTCTTTGTTATTGTTTTTCGGTAGAAGACAGGAATGCTTCTCGATGCCGCCAATGGGACGCCTGCACTCTGCCTAATTTTGCTAAGATCTCCAGCGGTTTTAATTTCCATAAAACACTTAAAGAAAGATATTACAATTGGTTTTTCCATAAATTCGTCAGGGCTTATAAAGAGTACGGAAAATCGCAATGCGTAGCTTGCGGCCGCTGCAAAAAATATTGCCCGGCCGGAATTGATATAGAAAAAGTTTTAATCAACATTAAGGAAGACTATGAAAAATATTTATCTGTCGCAAAAAGCTAAAATTATAAAAATAGAAAAGATTTCCTCTGATGTTAAGCTTTTTCGCATCAAGCGAAGCAAATTTTCTTTTATTCCGGGCCAATTCGTTTTAATCGGCATTTGGGGCCAAGGCGAAGCGCCTTTTGCCATTGCTTCTTCTCCTTTTGAAAAAAATCATTTTGATATTGTTGTTAGAAATACCGGAGGCAGAGTAACTCATGCTTTGCATAATTTAAAATCAGGCGATGAGCTGACTTTCAGGGGGCCTTTAGGCAAGGGATTTCCCATATCTTTTTTTGAGGGGAAAGATCTCGTGATGATGGCCGGCGGCTACGGCATTCCGCCCATAGCCAGCTTGGCAGAATACGTTATTAAAGAGAGAAAGAAGTTCGGCAAGATTTATTTGCTTTATGGGGCGCGTTCCCCGCAAGATATTTTGTTGCAGAAGAAGATAAAAGAGTGGCAAAAGAAAATTAACGTTATTCTGACTATTGATAAGCCGCAATCTGATTGGCCGGGCTGCGTCGGGCTTGTTTGCGATTTAATCCAGAAAATAGAAGTCAATCCGCAAAATGCGGCCGCTGCCATGTGCGGGCCCGGGCCCATGGTTGAGGCATTGGAGAAAGTTTTAAGGCCTTTGGGTATTTCTGACCGGAGAATTTTTGTCAGTTTAGAAAGAAAAATGCAATGCGGCGCAGGCAAGTGCCAGCACTGTGTTACCGGCGAAAAATACGTTTGCCTGGATGGCCCGGTATTCAATTACGACGAAATAGATAAAAACTGGGATTAAATATTAAAACCAATGTCATTTGAGCAACCAAAATTTGAAGAGCTGTCGGAAATAAAAACGGATAAAACAGAACAGCAAGGAGAAAAAATAATGGAAGTGCCGGAAATTATTGTTCAGCCAGAAAAAGGCATTAATTTGATGTCTTTTATGTTGAAAGGTTATAACCCCGAATGGGGCGATAATGACCACGAGCTGTCAAGAGCGACGAACGAATATTTTGAAAAGAATCCTCTAAGCGACGAAATAAGAAAATCCCTTGACGATCTAAGGGCGCTTAAAAAAGACGGAATTGACCAAGAGGTCTTGTTTAATATTGCTTTGTCATATGGACATCCTGAAAGACTCAAAGAAACATCGGCAAATTTAATGAGAGATAAAGAATTGGATAATCCTGATGAAGTGCAAGAAAAGTTGCTGAAGTTGATGGAAGATCTAGACAAAAAATTAAACTCCGACCCTAAATTTTTAGAGTTAAAAGATAAGTTTGATATTGAAACAAGAAAAGATATTGAAACAAGGAGGGGGGGGCTGGAAAAGCGCAAAGAAGAAATTGATAAATTGTTGGAATTTTTTAGGCCAAAAGCGGAAACTACAAAAGCCAAAAGGATAAACATAATACCCACCGACTATCTTTATAACAAAGAGTCGGGGATGAGTTTCAGCATAGGAGATGAAATAATCATTCGGGCTCCGCTGGAAGATTCCGAGAATGGGCAGTGGACGCACGAATTCTTGCACGGCGTTATCAATCCAATAAATGATAAATTGTACGGAAAGCTGACCGATGAACAGAAAGAGAAAATAATCAAAATGTCGCCCGGAAAATTAAAACAGCATTACGGAGAAAATGCCAATACTTTATTGAACGAAAGTTTTATCAGGACATACGTTAATCTTTTTGATAAAGGTTCGGGGCCCTACAACTACGAATATTTCAAAAAGCTTATTCCCGGAGTTAGCGAAAAACAATTTCAAGATTTTTTAAAATATGACAAAGAACTGAAGCAAAGAATGGATGCGCTGGGTATATCAAGCTTTAAAGAATTTTCCGAAAAATCAGAACAATATTTTGAAAAATACGAGGAAGGTCCTTTAAGTAATATTATCTACAGGCTTTATGGGGACTATCAAAAAGAACTTCAAAGTAACAAAAAATTAACATTTGAGGATTTCGTTTCAAGTAGGTTTATCAACTATTTGGATTTAGGTAAAGAATAAAATTATGAAAACTTTTTTGTTAATAATGTAAAAATATGCGGGCTCTTGCTTTTATTGACGCTTCAAATCTTTTTTATGGCGGGGAGAAAAGTTTGGGTTGGAAAATAGATTACCAAAAACTTTTAAATTATTTAAAGGATAAATATAAAATATCTAAAGTCAAATTATGAGTAAGCCAAAAATTGCCATATGCGATTTTACCGATTGCGAAGGATGCCAGGTGCAGATTATTTCGCTTCGCGAAAAGCTTTTGGATTTGGAAAAACATTTTGATATTGTTGATTGGCGGCTGGTTCAGGCAAAAAAAGAAAAAGGGCCATATTTTGCCACCCTAGTAGAGGGTACTCCCATTACTCCTTCTGAAATTGAAACCCTTAAGTATTTTAGGGAGCAATCAAAATATATTTTCGGTTTGGGCTCCTGCGCTTCTTTGGCGGGCATCCCGGGCATCATTAGTAAAGAAAATAGGGAAAAATGGTATAAAATAATTTATGGCGCTGGCTATAAGCCGCAGGGGATTGATGCTTTGCCCATTCAGGCATTTGTCAAAGTTGATTTTTTGATTCACGGCTGCCCGGTGGGCCAAGAGCAATTGGTGAGATTTTTTGAAGAGTTAATGGCCGGCCAGACGCCTTCTTACAGGAATTATTCTGTTTGTTTTGAATGCAAAGTTGAAGGCAATCCTTGCCGTTTGGTTGAAAAAAAGCCCTGCTTGGGCCCTATTACGCAAGCTGGCTGTAAAGCCGTGTGCGTTAGCGGAGGATCTGCCTGTTATGGCTGCTTTGGATTAAGAACAGAGCCGAACATCCGGGCTTTGTTGACGATTTTAAATAACATCACCGATAAAAAAGAGATAGAAAGGTATTTCACCATGTTTTTAAGCAGAACCGAAGAGTATCAAAAAATAGTCAAACCAAATCTATGAACCCCGAATTTATTACAAAAATTGAGGGGCATGGGGCTCTTCATATTGATTGGAAGAAAAATAATGTCCAGCTTAATGTTTTGGAGGGGGAGCGTCTTTTTGAAGGCATCCTGGTTGGCAGAACGGCTGAAGAGTCCCACTGGATAACTCCTCGGATTTGCGGCGTTTGTCCGGTAGCCCACCATTTAGCTTCGGCAAAAGCAGCCGAAGATGCTTTTGGGATTATTCCGGCTCAAAGCACCGGTCTTTTGAGGGATTTGATGCTGGCTGGCCAGCTGATTCAAAGCCATGTTCTCCATCTTTTTTTCCTGGCCTTGCCTGATTATTTGGGCATAGATAAAGGGACGGAGTTGAGCAAAAAAAATCCAGCTTTGTTCAAAACGGCGCTGTCTCTTAAGGAAATATCAGATGAAATAGTTTTTTGCGTCGGCGGAAGAAATATTCATCCCATGACCACAACTATCGGAGGATTTTTAAAGGTTCCCGCAAAAAAATCTCTTGAAAAGCTTTTAGGTAAAGTAAAGATTGCAGAGAAAGCCGCCAAAAAGACCATGGAGCTTTTTTCTTCACTTGCTTATCCTGAATTAGATGTTGATTTGGAATTCGTTGCCCAGAAAGGCGATTTCATTCTTTCCACAGGGGACGTTAAGAGGTCTTTAATTAAAGATTACAAGCAAGATCTGCAAGAAGAGGTAAGGCAATATTCTTCAGCCAAATTCGCAAAATATAAAAAAAGGGAAGTTTTAGCCGGCGCTTTGGCAAGAATTGCGCTTTACGATGAATACGGCAGGGAATATAAAGATAAACTTAATTTCAGAAATCCGTTTTATAATAATTTAGCTCAAGCCATCGAAATTTATCATCTTACTAAAACCAGCCAAGATATTATTGATAGATTGTTAAAAACCGAGCTTGATCTGACAATCAAAAAGCCAAATCTCGAAGCTTCTTTGAGGGGGATAGGGGCGCTTGAAGCTCCCCGGGGCGGCCTTTATCATGAATTGCACCTTGATTCCAACGGCATTATCACTTATGCTAATATTCTTACACCTACGGTTCAGAATTTGAGTTCAATTGAAAAAAGCGCTCGGGCTTTGCTCGAGCAAACAGAAAAGTTTGCGCAAAAAAAGCGCGAGCGGTTGCTGGAGATGCTGGTTCGGGCTTACGACCCCTGCATTACTTGCGCAGTTCACTGATCATTTTAAGAATCTTTTTGGCGCTGGATTTTGAAATTTTATTAATAGCCAGTTCTTGGGCAGCTATTATAAAATCTCCAACTTTGACGTTTTTTAATAAGCTTAAATCAACTTGGTGCCGATGATTTTCGGCTTTTGTCCAAGCTGTTTTCCCTTTAATTTTTACGATTTCTTGCGGTATGGCCAAGCACATAATTTCTAATATTAATGATAGATGAAAAAAATTATTTTTACAATTTTTGTCTGCGGTTTGCTATTGGGAGGTTTTAATTTTGCCTCGGCGCATGGAGTCGAGGTAAATTTTTTTTACAGCCCGACCTGCCCGCATTGCGCCAAAGAAAAAGCATTCCTTGGAGATTTGGGAGAAAAATACCCTGAAGTGGAAATAAACCAATACGATGTTATCAATAGTCGGGAAAATCAGGAACTTTTAAAGAGTTTTTACGAAAAGTATGATGTCCCTAAGTCTCTTCAGGGGCTGGTTCCGGCTACCTTCACTCCTACTAAATATTTTATTGGATTTGATAATAAAATCGCAAAAGATATAGAAGGTTGCCTAAAGGAATGCTTGGCAGCGGGCTCGGAAGAATTTTCTCTGGCCAATACTTCAATAATTGATAAAACTTTTAAAATTCCTCTTTTGGGCGAGATGGAATTAAGTAATTTTTCTTTTCCTATAATGGCGGTTGTTTTGGGCGCATTGGACGGCTTTAATGTTTGCTCCCTGGGAGCTTTAATTTTGATTCTTAGCTTGGTTATGGTTTTTCATTCCAGGAAAAAGATTTTGCTTTTTGGCCTGGTTTTTATTCTAACCACAGCCGCAGTTTACGGGACACTGATTTTCTTTTGGTATAAGCTTTTTGAGGCAGTTGCTCCCTATCTAAAGATAATGAACGGCTTAATAGGAGTTTTTGGCATAGCCGGGGGAATTTACTTTTTCAGGCAGTTTTGGAAGTCGAGAAAAAGTTGCCCGACTTGCGAATCGGATTCAGGGTCGAAAATATCCTCAAAATTTCTGCCTAAATTGCAGAGTTTATTGAAAAATCCATCGTCAATCTTTTTGGCAATTGGGGCAGTTTTTGCTTTCGCCTTCATATTAACCGTTGTGGAATTTCCCTGTTCGGCCGTTGTCCCTGTGGCTTTCGCCGCTGTTTTAGCGAAAGCCGGACTATCTCCGTCGCTTTACATTTTATATATCGCGCTTTTCGTCTTATTCTACCTGCTCGACGAGATAATCGTATTTCTTTTCGCTGTTTTTACCAGCAGAATTTGGTTGAGCTCTCCGAAATTCCTTAAGTGGATAATTCTTATAGAAGCCGTTATCTTGTTTTCTTTCGGCTTTTATTACTTATTATCTTTAATATAATATAATAATGTATGTGCAAAACTTGCGCCAAACATAACCCAAAGAAAAAATAACTTGTATTCTTGAGCCGCTTAAGCTAAAATAAGGGCGGAAAATCAAAAAGGTCGATTTTCATTTATATCAAATAAATTTTGTTTCTATTATGGCAGAAGCTTATTGCGTTAAATGCAAAGCGAAAAGAGAAATGTCTGGCGCCAAAGAAGTGGAAATGAACGGAAAGGGCGGAGTTAAAAGAAGGGCCATGACCGGCACTTGCCCGAAATGTTCGACCAAGATGTTCAGAATCATGGGCAAGGCATAAAACGAAGATTTCTAGAAGTTTTTGAAAAGCCGCCCGACCCGAAAGGGTATAGGGCGGCTTTTGGTTTAGAAAAAGCACCTCGCATGGAGGCGCTTAAAGAGCAAATTGATTTTATATATTTTTTAATACACAACGTCTCTCTGTAGAAACGTTTTCAGCTTTGTTATTGGCATCAATCCAATTACCATGGGTGGCTCTGCCAGGCTTTTCCAATTTTCTATAATAGGATTTTCTCCCTTCATCTCTTTCGATAAAACCATTAATTTTAATATATCCAATTTATTTTTTTTCATTTCAAACCATATATTTACGCCATGAGAATCGATTAACCTGATTTCCACGTAGTTGAAGTCAGTAGAGATAAATCTCGCCGTGTAAGCGAAGAGCTGTCTTAAGATTACTCCAACATCATTAAAATATTTCTGGTCTGTATTGGCATAAACTACGAGAGCATACTGTTTAAGGGCCCCCTCATTATTAAAAAGTTGGGGATTTGGATTACCATAGACCATTAAATGAAATATCAGAATTCCGTCGCTATCATCATAAAGATAAGAAATCCTGGAAAATCCCTCGGTCTGTTTGTTAAGAATGGCTTGTAGGGAATCTAATTTTTCTATTACTGTATTACCATTAATCTCTTTAGGATTAATTTCGTAACTGATAACTTTTTCATATTTCTTTCCACCGCAAGCGCTAAGCAGTGTGGTCTGCGCAAGAAGTAGGGTTATTATTCCTATTAATGCTATTCCTTTCATTTTTTCCCCTCTTTTTTAAGGTACATTGGCGCAACGAAGTATCCTACGCCTATTCAATAATTTCGTCAAGTTTTAGTTCCTACATTCTAATATGAAGCAAAAACCTATTTAGGATTGGTAGGATGTCGGACATCCTATCATCCTGTCATGCCCCGCCTTGGCGGGGTGGGAGGGGGTGATAAGGGTGGAATGAAAAAGCTCGGGTTTTTTAGGCCCGAGCCTTATTGTTGCTACGCCAAGTTTTGTATAGCTGGGGTTCTTCCTCCCTTAGGACCTCCAGCCAACTTCTTAAAGCGTTTTGAATGTTTTCTTTAATTTCATCCAGAGTTTCTCCCTGGGCCATACAGCCTTTGCAGCCAATGACTTCCGCAAAATAACCGCCTTCATCGCATTGGATTATATTTGCCAAAAAAACTTCTTTATTCAATTTAAACTCGAAATCCTCAACTGCTTGTTCCAAACTATACCTCCTGTAAATTTCGTAACATTTCATTATGTATCCGTTCGCTAGATTTGTCAAGTTTTTGCGGGTGTGTTTTCGTACAGGGGCGATGTTTTTGTGAGGCGAGGGTGGCAGTTGCTTGACAGTAATTTTATCAAAAAGGTACAATTAAAATAGATTAAGATAAATTATGAAAAAGAAATTAGGCCCAAATTTCATATTAAAAGACATAGAAAAATTACTTGCCCAGCAAACGGTTATTATTCTTAGTGCGGTTGATGAAAAATTAGAGCAAACGAAAAAAGAATTTAAGCAGGAAATTAACGGGCTTAGAATAAGCGTTGATAAATTCGTAGGATTTTATACAAAACAAGATCAAGAATTTACGGTTATGAAAGAACACATGAAAAGATTAGAGGCGAGGTTGGAAAAATTAGAAGCAAAACAAGCATAAACGAGTTTATTATCTTAAACAGCTAGACCAGCTGTTTTTGTGTTAGAAAAATTATGTGTTAAATTATAATCAAATCAATGAAGAAAAATTCAGTTTATATCATTTTGGGAATTTTGTTTAGTCTAAACATCCTCGCCTGGCTGGCGGTTTATGATTTGTGGACACAAGGGCTGGAGGTGATTTTTTTTGACGTCGGGCAGGGCGATGCGGCGTTTATAGAGACGCCAGAAAGGCAGCAGATTTTGATTGATGGCGGGCCGAATGGGCAAGTAATTTTGGAGAAACTTGGCGAAGAAATGCCTTTCTGGGATAGGACGATTGACTTGGTGGTTTTGACGCACCCGGAAAAAGACCACATGGCAGGATTAATAGAGGTTTTAAAAAAATACAAGATAGAAAATATTTTATGGACAGGCGTCGTGCGCGATACGGCTGAATATAAAGAATGGCAGAAGTTGATTAAAGAAGAAGGCGCTAATATTGTTATCGCTAAGGCCGGTATGTTGGCTTATGGAGGCCCGGCCTCCCAAGGGAAGCCGGGCCTCAACACTCTGTTCGATATTTTATATCCCTTTGAGGGTTTGGAGGGGAAAGAATTGAAAGACAGCAACGATAGTTCTATTATCGCAAAACTAACTTTTGGCGAAACTTCGTTTTTATTCACCGGCGATGCCACTAAATCCGTCGAAAGGCAGTTGCTCCACCAGGTGGAGCAACTTAATTCTGATGTGCTAAAGGTGGGGCATCATGGGAGCAAGACTTCGACATCGCGGGAATTTGTTGAAGCTGTATCTCCCGAGATTGCCGTAATTTCTGCCTCGCGGGAATTTGTTGAAGCTGTATCTCCCGAGATTGCCGTAATTTCTGCCGGAAAAAATAACAGTTATGGCCATCCCCATCAGGAAGTATTGGATAATTTAGCCGGCGCAAGGATTATGCGAACCGATTTAGAGGGGGGCATCAAATTAAAAAGCGATGGAGTTTTTCTCCAGCGCTTTTAGATTTTTTTATACTCCCGGCAAGAGTATTTTTTGGGCCAGTTCTATCGCATCGTCAAGGTTATCAACAATATAATCGGCTATGTCTTTCAGCATAGGATGATCGTGGACATTGCCGTTTTTTTCCATAACAAGAATGATGGGTTTTGTTCCGTCATCGCTCCAGCCAAGTTCAATTATGGTGCCTATGGAAACTTTTTGAGCGCCGAGCAGGTTCATTAAAATTGCGTCGGAGCGTTTTGCGTCAAAACGATCGTGGCACGTTATGCCTTTTCCGGAGGAAAGCGGGATATCTTCGTAACTAGCTTTTACTTCTTTTTCTTTTTTTAAGTAATCCTTTCCCCTCATTGGAGAAATACACTTGATTTCTGGCGGCATTTTACCGGCAACATATTTTCGCCAATCAGTGCAATCACCATAAGAAACGCCGGTTATGGGCCCAGACAAAAAGAGATAATAAACTTCGCTCATTTCTCACCTCCTCTGTTTGATTTTCTTTCAAGCCGGATTTGCCTTCTTTTTTCAGCTTCTCTGAACCTTCTTTTTTCTCTCGGAGTTTTGGGTATAATTTTTGGCATAAGCGCCGGCTTTTTATTTTCGTCGAGCGCGACAAAAGTCAGGTAGGCAGAAGATAAGTGTTTTCTTTTTTGTGTTTGAGGATCTTCCACAAGAATTTTTACTCCCACCTCGCAAGAAGTATTCCAGGCATTGTTTACCGACACCTTAAAAATTAAAAG
>JACPLM010000064.1 GCA_016186525.1 Candidatus Nealsoniibacteriota bacterium
AACCGGCTTTCTTCAGGACATTATGGATAGTTAACACGGAGGATACGGCATCCGGATCTGGGTTCTCGTGAGAAGCGATGAGCACTCTCCGAGCTCCCCGTAATAATTCGTCAATCTGATGAAATTGATTAGCAAGAGATTCTGACATAGGCTAAAATGTAAAATGCAAAATGTAAAATGCAAAATTACAATTTAAAATTAAAAATTTTGATTTTTGATTTGTCATTTTAAATTTTGATTTTTGAATTTTGATTTTTTATCACGTATTTCCTCTAAAAGCTCCTCTACCCTCCCCGCTTCCTTTGTCGCTATCTCTTCAACAAACATAATCTTTGGTATGGGTCTCATCTTCAGGCGCTTATTTAATTTTTGCTGAAGAGAATAAACAATCTTTTTAAGAGTGCCCAATATCTCAGCTGTTTTTTCGTCTGGCAGTACGGAGATATAAACTTTTGATTCGATCAAATTAGGAAGTGTTTCTACCCGGGTCAAAGTAACCAAAACTCCTTCGGGCAAATCTACTTCCCTGAGTATAATTTGGCCTAATTCTTTTTTTATCAGCTGATTAACTTGAGGAATCCTTTCTGATGCCATATGTATACACTAATAAAATATCTCCCTCCTGCACCTTAACATCGCCTTCGTAAAGAATTCCGCATTCTTCTCCCTTGATAGCCAAATTGGCGTCTTTTTTATTTTTCTGCAAATTAATCATTTTTCCCTTCCCCATAAATTCTTCGTTACGAAAAACTTCAACCGAAGTTCCTTTTTTAATCTCGCCCGCAACAACCTTGCCGCCGATTATTTGGCGATTTTTTTCGGTCAAAAAAATAGCCAATGCTTTTAACTTCCCAAGTTCTAATTTAACTTCTTCCGACTCTATCGATTTTTCCATCATTTTTCTAACCGCTTGAACTAAATCGTAAATCACATCAAAAAGCATTATTTTAATCTCATCTCTTTCTGCTAAAGTGGCGGCAGTCGGGGTGATTTTAACCCTAAAGCCCAAAATTCTGCAATTGCCGGACTTGGCCAATTTAACGTCTGACTCTGATATGTCTCCGACTTCCTGTTTTATGATTCTTAAAACTATTTTTTCTTGGGGCAGATCTTTTATCACCTCGTCAAGCGCTTCAACCGACCCCTGGACATCGGTCTTTAAAATAAAATTAAAAACTTTTTTGCCTTCTTCTACAAAAAATACCTCCCGCTCTCCGGCTTTTCTTTCTTTTTTAGTGATATATTTTTGCGCTGATTCAATATCAGAATAAACTTGAAATTTTTCTCCTACTTGGGGAGCTTTTTCAAAGCCCATCACAATAACTGGTTGAGACGGCATGGCTCTCTCTATGGCCCTGCCCTGAAAATCTTCCATAGCTTTTATCTTGCCAAAAACAGAGGCAGTTCCCGCAATGTCTCCGGGGTTTAAAGACCCGTCCCTCAAAAGCAGGGTGGCTGTCGGCCCCCTTTGGTCGTCTAAATAAGACTCAACTATCACGCCTTCGGCCGGCTTTTCTGAATCACCTTCTAATTTCTCCATCTCGCCTATAAGCAAAATAAGCTCTAAAAGTTCGGGGATTCCTTTTTTAGTTTTAGCTGAAACTTCCACTGAAGGTATCTTGCCGCCCATTGACTCCACTAAAATATCTTCTTTAGCCAGCTCTCCTTTAACTTTTGCCGGGTTTGCTTCTGGTTTATCAATTTTGTTGATAGCCACGATCATTGAAATGCCGGCTTTTTTAATGTGTAAAATCGCTTCTTTTGTTTGGGGTTTTATACCCTCTTCGCCTGCCACCACCAAAATCGCGATGTCTGCCACCTTTGCCCCCCGGGAGCGCATTGCCGAAAAAGCCTCGTGTCCTGGCGTATCGATAAAAGTGATTTTCTTCCCGTTATAATCAACCTCATAAGCTCCAATATGCTGGGTTATGCCTCCCGACTCTTTAGCTGTAATTTTGAAATCCTTAATCGCTTCCAAAATAGAAGACTTGCCATGGTCAACATGGCCCAGTACGACTACTATGGGCGGTCTTGGTTTAAGGTTGGCCATTGATAGCTTTATTAATTGCTGCTTCTTCTTCTTTTGATAATTGATACTTGGACTTACCCTGCTCTATGGGTTTTGCGTAAACCCTGTTTGCCTCCCTGTAATAATGCGAAGTTATGACAAAGCCGTTATTATTTCCATCCAATACAGCAATGGAAAAACTCTGCTCTCCGCCAGTTTCCTGAAAAGGATTATATCTAACCATGCCTATTTTTTGAAGGTCTTTCCTGCTCTTTTCCTTAAATTCTGCCAACTCGCGGGACAGCTCTTCATGCTTCTCTTCTAATTTTTTTAAGTAACCCAAAACTCCTTCCAAGTCAGCCGGTTCTTTTTTTGTTTTATTGAATAAATTAATCATAAAATTTGCTAGCGGTGGGGGTGAGATTCGAACTCACGATACCCTTGCGGGTATAATGGTTTTCGAAACCATCGCTTTCAACCGCTCAGCCACCCCACCCCAAACCAACTTACATTTCTATCATTTTACTCTCAATAAGTCAAAAGGGCAATTGACCAATTCAAAATCCCCGCAAGGGGGATCTGAATTTTATTGTGGACCCGAGGGGAATCGAACCCCTTACTCTTGCATGCCATGCAAGCGTGTTACCGGTATACCACGGGCCCGGTGTTATAATTTCATATGCCCCCACCAGGAGTCGAAGAGTTGCCCGAAGGCTCTGCCTGCGGCAGATCGGGGACCAGGTTCTCTGCACAGTAGAGACAAATTAATTTCTTAATCTCTGAAGAGATTTCGAAATTCATATGCCCCCACCAGGAGTCGAACCTGGATTTAGGGTTTAGGAAACCCTCGTCCTATCCATTGAACGACAGGGGCGGTGAGAGCGACTCACTCTCAATGTTAACAAAATTTTGGCTTTCTTGCAACCGTATGATACAATACAAACATATGACAAAATATTCCAATAATTCGCCTATTCCAAAAGTGGTAAAAAAAGTTCTGCCGGCAGTGGTAAGCATCGCTGTTTCCAAGATGATGCCTGTTTTTGAAACGCCCTTTGGGCCGTCGCCTTTCGGCTTTGACGGATTCTTTATGGTTCCTAAAGGAAAGAAAAAAATACAAGTTGGCGGAGGTTCCGGATTTATTGTTGACTCATCGGGAATAATTTTAACCAATCGCCACGTAGTGACCGATCCCCAAGCTGAATATGTAGCAGTGCTGGGAGAAGAAAAAAGATATCCGGCTGAAGTTTTGGTCAGAGATCCAATTAATGATATCGCCATTCTAAAAATCAAAGAAAAAAATCTGCCCGTCATTGAATTGGGAGATTCTTCAAAATTAGAATTGGGGCAAACGGTTATTGCCATCGGCAATGCTTTGGGTAATTTTCTAAATACGGTTTCGGTAGGCGTAGTTTCCGGCCTTCTTAGGGAAATTACGGCTGGCGACGCCATGACTCAAAGCTTAACAAAATTAAGAGGTCTCATCCAAACCGATGCCGCCATAAATCCGGGCAACTCTGGAGGACCATTAATTGATCTTGACGGAAAAGCCATCGGAATTAACACAGCGATGGTCTTTATGGCTGAAAATATTGGTTTTGCCCTACCCATCAATAACGCCAAAAAAGATTTAGTTGATTTAAAAAAGTACGGAAAATTAAGACA
>JACPLM010000019.1 GCA_016186525.1 Candidatus Nealsoniibacteriota bacterium
ATGTATTTGAGATATTCTGACAGAAAGGGCTGGAAAACAAAAATTATTGATCAGTCGTTTGGAGACCCGGGCCCTGAAGGCAGAATCGGCACCAAGTCGGTCGCTTTAGAAATAATGGGGAATTATGCCTACGGATTTTTAAAAAAGGAATCCGGAGTCCACAGGTTAGTGAGAATTTCTCCTTTTTCTGCCCAATCTTTGCGCCATACGTCGTTTGCCATGGTTGAAGTATTGCCGGAGGTTTCTTTGCAGGAAGAACAGGAATTGGAAGTAAGGCCGGATGAATTAAAAGTTGATGTTTATAAGTCGTCGGGTCCCGGCGGCCAGAATGTCAACAAAAGAATGACGGCTGTAAGAATCACTCATCTGCCGACAAAAATTACTGTTGCCGCGCAATCTGAAAGGTCGCATGCGCAGAATAAAGAACAGGCCCTGAAACTTCTTTATGCCAAACTCTATCGATTAAGGGAAGAGGAAAAAGCGAAAGAATTGGCGGAAATAAAAGGGAAGGCAGTGTTAATTGAGTGGGGCAATCAAATCAGGTCTTATGTTTTGCATCCGTATAAAATGGTAAAGGACTTGCGCACGAATATTGAAACCTCAAACGCTGAAAATGTTTTAGATGGAGATTTAGAAGAATTCATTGAGGCTGAATTAAAGGTATGATTTCTTTTCAAAAGGTTACCAAAATATATCAATCTGACGACAGGGCGATCACGGCTTTAAAAGACGTTTCTTTTGAAATTCAGCCCAAAGAGTTCGTTTCAATTGTCGGCAGGTCGGGAGCCGGGAAAACCACTTTGTTCAGATTATTGATGGCGGAGGAAAAATTGACCGAAGGAGAAATTTTCTTTGAAGGGCAAGATGTCCATCAAATACCTTTCGGCAAGCTGCCTCTATTCCGCAGGAAAATCGGAGCCATTTTTCAGGATTACAAGCTGCTTCCTTCCAAAACAACTTACGAGAATATTGCTTATATTATGGAAGTAATAGGGATTTCCGAAGAAGAAATTGCAAAAAACGTTCCCCAGGTTTTAGAGTTGGTAGGCCTCGGAGAAAGAGCTCATAATTTTCCAGAAGAGCTTTCGGGAGGCGAGCGCCAAAGGGCGGCTATAGCCAGGGCTTTAGTTCATAGGCCGGATCTTATTTTAGCCGATGAGCCGACGGGCAATCTTGACCCTTTCCATACGCAGGATATCCTTAAATTGTTGCTGAGAATCAACGAAATGGGAACGACGGTTGTTTTGGCCACTCACAACAAAGAGATAATTAACAGTCTGCAAAGAAGGGTGATTACTCTGGAACAGGGCCAGATTATCAGAGATGAAGCGGAAGGAAAATTTATATTATCATAACTTTCATATGTTTATTACCTTAAGGCGAATAATTAAATCGGGATGGGCAGGATTCAGGCGCAACAGCGGTTTGTCCGCCGCAGCTATTTTTATAACTGTTTTAGTTATTTCTTTGGCGACTTTTCTTTTCCTTTTCCGGGGAGCGTCCCAAGCGGTCATTAAGAATTTGGAAGAAAAGGTGGATATGTATATTTATTTTAACGAAGAATTGTCTTCAAATGATCTTTTGGAAATTCAGGATGAACTTTCAAAGATATCGGAAATTAGAAATATTGAATACGTCTCCAGGGATGAAGCTCTTAAGAATTTTGTTTTAAGGCATAATGACGATGAAGCTCTTATGGAGTCCTTGGAAGAATTAGGGAAAAATCCTCTTTTGGCATCTTTGAACGTACGGGCATGGGAAGCTTCGCAATATGCGGCAATTTCCAATTTTTTAGCCAATTCTTCTTTCAATAATCTAATTGCTAAAATAGATTATCAGGAGAAAAAATCTGTTATTGGAAGATTAGATTCAATCATTTTCAATATGAGCAGAATCGGCATTATTTTAGGCATCATTTTGGCGGCAGTTGCGATTTTGGTCACTTTTAATACTGTTCGCCTGACCATTTATAATTCCAAAGAAGAGATAGAGACAATGCGATTGGTAGGCGCTTCCAATGGTTTTATCAGGGGGCCGTTTATAGTCCAGGGGATTATTGTCGGATTTTTTTCATCCCTTATTACGCTTTTGATTTTTGGAATTTCGCTTTTTTTCTTGAGTCCAAGCTTAAAATTACTGCTCCAGGGATTTAATATGTTCCATTATTTTATAAGCAATTTAGCGGTTATTTTTTCCATTCAGCTTGCTTCGGGAGTCGGCTTGGGCTTATTATCAGGCTGGATTGCTATTAGAAAATATTTGAGAGTGTAAACACATTGCGGGGTCGTCCCTCGGCCGTAGCCTGTAGGCCACGGCCTACGGGCGAGGCTAATGGTAGGACTATGTATACTGTTTATGTTCTTCATAGTCTCAAGGATAATCAATGGTATATTGGATGCACAAGTAATCTTGAGAACCGAATCATAGCTCATAGCAAAGGACAGGTTCGTTCTACTAAACATCGTCTACCGATAGAATTACTGCACAAAGAAGAGTTCGCAAATAAATATGAAGCCTTCGCAATGGAGCGTTTTTATAAAACAGCAGTAGGCAAAAGAGTATTAAAGAAGAAACTAGGGAATTAATATTGCCGAGTCGTCTAATGGTAGGACAGAGGCCTTTGAAGCCTTTAATTGGGGTTCGAATCCCTGCTCGGCAGCAGTTCGATTTGCTTAGATCGCTCATGACCGTAGCCATGTTATGCCAGGAGAAGTAATAGTACGATTCGATGAGGTTTCTTTTCAATACGGACCGAACAAACCCATTTTGCATGGAGCGGATTTTTCTGTGCGGCGAGGATCAAAAATAACCCTCATGGGCCAGAACGGAGCCGGCAAAAGCACTATTTTCCACCTCATTACCAAAACCCTTGAACCAGATTCTGGAGCTGTGCACTTGGCGCCCCAAATGACCATTGCCGCCGCGCGCCAAGTCATTTCGCGCGAGTACATGAACCTGACTGTGCGAGAATTTTTTGAAAAATGTTTCCAATACAAGGTATACGATATTGATCCCCGTATTGATGAAGCGCTTGAAATTGTAAACCTCAAAGCTCCCCACGACAAAATCATTAAATCGTTTTCAGGCGGTCAGCAGGCGCGCTTG
>JACPLM010000020.1 GCA_016186525.1 Candidatus Nealsoniibacteriota bacterium
GAAAATATTGCGCATTATTTATCAGAAATAAAGCAGCCGGTTTTGGCAATTTGGGGAGAGAAAGATTTTAATTTTTATTTTAGCGCGTCCTTTACCGGCCGCATTCCGGATTACGAATTTAAGATCATTCCAGGTATCGGACACGATCTTCCGGGCCATGCTCCGGAAAAGTCGGTTGAATTAATAATAAATTTTATTAAAAAATTAGAGCCCCGGGTTTAGTCTGGGGCCTTTTTGATAAAAGTAAGATAAAGTGATATTCTGAAGATAGGTTTATGGAGCTGAATTTTACTAAAAAAGAACAGGAAATATTGAAATTTTGGAAAGAAAAGAAGATTTTCGAAAAATCAATCAAGCAGCGCGCCAGGTCGCGGGATTTTGTGTTTTACGAGGGGCCGCCTACGGCTAACGGAAAGCCGGGCATTCATCACGTTTTGAGCAGAACTTTCAAAGATATTATCTGCCGCTATAAGACCATGCAGGGTTTTAAAGTTTTAAGGAAAGCCGGCTGGGATACTCACGGCTTGCCCGTTGAATTGGCGATTGAGAAGAAATTGGGTTTGAAGAATAAAAAAGAAATTGAAAAATACGGCATTGCCGAATTTAATCAGCAGTGCAAAGAGTCCGTTTGGCAGTATAAGCAGGATTGGGAAAAATTAACCGAAAGAATCGGCTACTGGCTGGATATGGAGCACCCCTATATTACTTACGAAAATGATTATATCGAAACCTTGTGGTGGATTATTAAGCAAATTCACCAAAAAAGCCTTTTATATAAAGATTACAAAGTCGTGCCATATTGCCCAAGGTGCGGAACGAGCCTATCGTCGCACGAAGTGGCATTAGGATATAAGAAAATAAAAGAGCCATCGATTTACGTAAGATTTAAGATTAAAGATTTAAGATTTAAGAATTCTTATTTACTTGTTTGGACTACTACGCCCTGGACTTTGCCTGGAAACGTGGCCGTGGCAGTAAATCCGGAATTTACTTACGCCAAAGTTAAAATAGGAGAGGAATATTTAATTTTAGCTAAAGAGAGAATGGCAGTGGTGGGGATTGAGGGTGTGATAGTCGAAGAACTGAAGGGGAGGGATTTACTTGGTTTGGAATATGAGCCATTGTATGAATTCTCCAAGCTCGATAAAAAAGCGTGGTTTGTCGTTCCCGGGGATTTTGTTTCATTAGAAGAGGGAACGGGATTAGTGCATATTGCTCCGGCTTTCGGAGAAGATGATATGAGAGTCGGCAAAGAAAATAATCTCCCGGTTTTAATGACCGTTGACGAAGAAGGAAAAATGATATCGCCCGATTACGACTGGGATAAAATGTTCGTTAAAGATGCAGACCCGTTGATTATTAAAGATTTGCGGGAGAGAGAGATTCTTTTCAAAGAAGAATTATACGAGCATGATTATCCATTTTGCTTGAGATGCAATTCGCCTCTTCTTTATTATGCAAAAGAGAGCTGGTTTATAAAAATGCAGGATGCTAAAAAAGATTTGATCAAAAATAATCAGAAAATCAATTGGGTTCCAGCTCATTTAAAAGAAGGCAGATTCGGCGAGTGGTTAAAGGAGGTTAAGGATTGGGCTTTTTCCCGCGAGAGATATTGGGGAACACCTTTGCCTATTTGGCATTGCTTAAAATGCGATAATTTGGAGGTTATCGGCTCAAAAAAAGATCTGATTTCCCAAAAATTTTCAACCAACAAATATTATATTATGCGGCACGGCCAAAATAATTACCAGGTTAATAATGGAAAGCATATTTATCCTTGGCCGGAACAAAGTCCCATCCTCTTAAGCGCAAATGGTAAAAATGAGGCGAAAAAAGCTGCCAAAGAACTGAAAGAAAAGAGAATAGATGTAATTTATTTTTCCGATACGAACAGAACTCGCCAAACAGCCGAGATTGTAAATAAAGAATTGGGGGCAGAGGTAATTGCCGATAAGCGTTTAAGAGATATGAATTTTGGGGTTTATCGGGGCGAGGAAAAAGAAAAATATTTTCAGTCTTTTCCGAAAAATGTTAGCAGTTTTTACGGAAGAAAGCCCGAGGGTGGAGAAAATTGGGGAGAAGTTCGCAAGAGGATGGTTGATTTTATAAACAGCATTGATCAAAAGCGCAAAAATAAAAATATTTTGATTATCAGCCATTGCGATCCATTATGGCTTTTAGAAGGCGCAGCGAAAGGATTGTCCGACAAGGAATTATTGAAAATAAAATTAGCCAAAAAAGACATTAAAACTGGCGAATGGCGCAGGTTGGAGTATAAAAATTTGCCCTTAGATCGAGAGGGAAGAGTTGATTTTCACCGGCCTTATGTGGACGGAATAAAATTTTATTGCCCCAAATGCGGCGAGATTATGGCAAGGGTGCCGGAAGTTTGCGATGTTTGGTTTGATTCCGGTTGTATGCCCTTTGCGCAAGTTCACTGGCCCTTCGTTTCTAAAACCAGCAAACCAGCATTGTTTCCCGCAGATTATATTTCCGAGGCCATAGATCAGACTCGGGGCTGGTTTTACACTTTATTGGCCGTTTCTACACTTTTAGGCCAGGGAGCGCCATATAAAAATGTCATTTCCCAGGGACATGTTTTAGA
>JACPLM010000062.1 GCA_016186525.1 Candidatus Nealsoniibacteriota bacterium
ATCAGCTGGAAAAAATGATTACGGCCGAAGTGCCGGAGATTAAAGATATTACGGTCCATCCCGAGCCAGACGAAAAAAAATAACCCGAGTTGATTCTCGGGTTTTTTCTTGATTTTTCGCTTAGGATGTGTAAAATAATGGGAGTTCATTGAAAACTGGAGGCATGCCCTTATGACTGCCAAAGAGTTTTATTCGGCGCTTTTGGGCTCTCTGAAAGCAAGGGAAGATATAACCATAAGAAAATATAGAATCAAATATCTTAAAAGCCAATATGATTTTTTGAGAATTGCATCTAAAAAAATCGGGCTGGAAGATAAAGTCGTTATGATTCGGGCGGGGATTCACGGCAATGAAATCGCGGGCCCTTTGACGATTTTGTCTTTTTGCAACCTTATCATCGAATATATACATAGGGCGGGATTAAAATGCATAATTTATCCGCTTGGCAATCCTTCGGGGTTTGAGATGGGGACAAGATACAACGAAGACGATAATGGCCGCGATATTATTAATAATGATTTTTTGTGGTACGAGCTGGAGGATGGCGAGATAGTCGATGATATCGGAAAGAGTGATGAATTTAAGAAATGGTATTGGTCATCGGATCCAAAACTAAAAATAGATCACCCAAAGCTAAAAATAAGACCGCCACTGCCAGCAGAAACGGAATTAATGCACCGGCTTTTGAAAAAAGATCCTTTGTCTCAAATCGTTGCCTGTATTGATTTACATCAGGATTGCATCAGTAATTTTACTCCGGCTGCATATCATTACGCTTTCGGAGATCTCTCCCGCTATCAATCAATCGTAGAAGAGATTGGAATGATTGTGCCTGTTTTATGCAACACCGATGTGGGAGCCGGGGAGGATTCTCCGGCAAAAAGCGATGGTTCCGGATTCATTATCAGGCATGATGGCGTTTTGCCGGATTTAATGTTTAGGTTGGGAGCAGAGCATTGTATTACAGCCGAAATAAGCTGCGCCACGCCTATTAGAAAAGCGAGAATAGTGAATATGTTTTGGATTTTCGGCATCGTTGATTTGGTAAGAGGAGGTGATTGATGGAAAAGTTTGCTCTTTCTGGATATGTCGAGGCAATCGAACCGTCTACGACTTTTGTGATAGACGCCAAAGTGAAAGAACTGCAAAAACAGGGAGTCAAAGTTTACAATTTTTGCCTTGGAGAGCCGGATTTTACGGCGCCCGGCAATATAAAATCGGCAGCGATTAAAGCAATCGTGGATAATAAAACAAGATATACCCAAATCAGGGGCGTGCCCGAACTTTTGGAAGCTATTTGCGAGAAATTCAAAAAAGATAACAATTTGTTTTACAATCCCAAGGAAATTATCGTCAGCAACGGAGCAAAGCAGATTCTTTATTTGGCCGTCAGGACTATTTGCGGAGTCGGAGACGAGGTGATTGTTTTGGCTCCCTATTGGGTGAGCTACCCAACCATGCCTAAGTTAGGCGGAGGAGCGCCCGTTATCGTCAAAACCGATAACTTCAGGTTTTCCGCCAAAGATGTTGAAAAGGCAATTACCAAAAAGACCAAAGCTATTATTATCAATTCGCCGAACAATCCCACCAGCATTGTTTGGACTCGCAAGGAATTGGAAGAATTGGCCAATCTCGTTTTGAAATACAAAATTTTAGTTATTTCAGACGAAATTTACGAAAAATTTCTGTATAGCGGAGCCAAGCATTTCAGTTTTGCTTCGCTCGATCCGAAATTGAAAGATTATGCCATTACCGTTAACGGAGTCAGCAAGACTTACGCCATGACCGGTTTCAGAATCGGCTATTGCGGCGCCCCTGATTATATAGTTGAAAAAATGGCTGAATTGCAAAGCCATGTTTCTTCGAGCATTTGTTCGATATCTCAAGTGGCGGCAGTAGAAGCTCTTTTGGGAGAGCAGGAATCCGTTCAAAAAATGGCGGCAGAGTTTGACGCAAGGCGGCGTTTTGTCTGAAGAGAATTTAAGAATTTCGGCATTCAATTTGTCAAGCCAAAAGGCGCTTATTATGTCTTTTTCAAAGTTGAGCCGGAATTCAATTC
>JACPLM010000063.1 GCA_016186525.1 Candidatus Nealsoniibacteriota bacterium
ATTTTCGCATTTAGTTTGATGAACTGAAGCCCCTCGCGATTTTGTCAGATAAGCTTTAATTTCTTCGCCAAACTGCGGTTTGCAGCATTTAGCTAAATACATTTGTATGCCCGTTTGCCCGGCCAAAAAAACATTACCTTGTCCTTCTTTGGGCTTTGCCAATCTTAAAGACGGCTTGGTAAAAATTTCTTCTTTAGCCAAGCTCTTGATAGCTTCGCGGGGGAAAATTTCTCTTTCCTCGATCTTTAAAACGCGCTTGATTCTTGAACGGGCGAAACTTGTTTTGGCGAATTCCAGCCAATCCCTGGACGGCTTTTTATTTTTATCAACGAAAATGCTGACTACGTCTCCATTCTGAAGAGATTGGGACAGGTTGCCGATTTTTTCGTTAACTTTTACTCCTGCGCAGCGCCGGCCGATGTCGGTATGCACAGCGTAGGCAAAGTCTACGGGAGTAGCTCCTTCGGGCAGGTCAATAACGTCGCCCTTGGGCGTGAAAACGAAAATCCTTTTTTTAAAAAAGTCCATTTTCAAACTCTCCATAAATTCTCCTGATTTTAAAACTTCTTTCTGCCAATCTCTTAATTGCTGCACCCAGGCAAACTTTTTCCGCTGAGCCTTTAAATTAATTCCCTCTTTGTAGGCCCAGTGCGAGGCAATGCCGTATTCGTCCTCATGGTGCATACCTTCAGTTTTAACCTGGAATTCGGTTATTTTTCCATTAAGGCAAAAGCAGGTCGTATGCAATGATTTATAATTATTCGGCTTTGGAAAAGCGATATAGTCTTTGATAAGGCCCGGAAGCGGCTTCCAGAGCTTATGGATGATTCCCAAAGTCCTATAGCAAGTTTTGACATCATCAACGATTACTCTTAAGGCAACCAAATCATATATTTTATCCAAATTCATGTCGTATCTTAAAAGTTTTTGGTACAAAGACCAGTAATGCTTTGCCCGGAAGTGTATATCAAGTGGCTCAATATTTTCTTTTTCCAGAATTTTTTTGAAAATCGGCTTGACTTTTGCAAGATATTTTTCCTGTTCTTCGTATTTTTCTTTGACATTTTTTATCAGCCATTCAAACTCTTTCGGATAAAGATATGAGAAAGCTAAGTCCTCCAGTTTTCCCTTTATGTCTCCCATGCCAAGCCGGTTGGCTAAAGGCGCGAATATTTCCAAAGTTTCCAAAGCGATTCTCCTTTGTTTTTCCGGAGGCAAAGATCCCAATGTTTCCATATTATGGAGGCGATCCGCCAATTTTATTAAAACAACCCTTAAGTCTTGGGCCATGGCAAAAAACATTTTTCTTAGGTTTTCAGCCCTAAGGTCAATGGGCTCTGCCAGCCTTGCTTTAGCTGACTTCATCTCTAAATCATTTTTTGGATATCTTAATTTTCCCAGCTTGCTTACTCCTTCCACTAAAAAAGCGACTTCTTTGCCGAATTCTTTTTCTATGTCTTCCAAAGTTCTCTTTGTGTCATCCGGGACATCGTGCAAAAGCCCTGCCGCTATGGCCCTTGGGTCAAGGCGCATTTCCGTTAAAATCTGCGCCACTCTGGCCGGATGCTGGATGTAATCTTCTCCGGAAGCTCTTTTTTGGCCTTGATGCGCTTCTTTGGCAAACCCAAAAGCCCTTTCAACTAAATTTGAGTCAGGACTTGATTTGATGATTTTTTGGATAAGCCCAAAAATTGACATAATCTTAATTACATTTTACCATAACTCGCAGAAAGCACTTTGACAATACATGGAGGGTTAAAATGAATAATCCTTATGTGAAAACATTGGAGCCGGTTTGGCGAGATACAAAAGATGTTCGGGTTAACGAGGAAAAACTTCAGGAATTGATTAAAGATATGAGGCAGAAAAAAGAAAAAGGCGAGCTGATAATTCCAGCTTGGGCAGTCCCCAATATCCATCCGCCAATTGATTGCGGATTAAAAGAATGGGTTGATTACGTTTGCTGGATAAATACGGTTAACTTCGCTTTCACTAATTTTGAGCCGCCTTATAATAAATTTGCCATTGAGTACCCTAAAGGAAATTTTTTGTCTGGGTCGGCGGCGATGGCAGCTTCTTTCATGAGAGCTAAAAAAGAAGGCATCCCCATTTTTGAAGCAGAAACAATGAACACGATAACTTGGAGTGAAATTAATTATATTTTCAGGCCGGTTGATGAAGAGCATAAAATGCCGATGCTTCAGAAAAGATGGGAAATTATCAGGGAGGCAGCCGATGATTTGCTTGGAATGTATGACGGGCAGTGGCTTAATCTTTTTCGGTGGTCTAATTGGCGAGCATTCGATTATGGAAAGGGTTTTAACTATCAAGGGATTATCAAGAAGCTCGTAACAAATTTCTTTTCTTTCGGGGATACGAGAGAGTATGGCGGTCAAACTTTGGAATTCCACAAGCGAGCCCAGCTTTTAGTAATGATGTACCATGGCCGGGCGGCCAATTCTGGAGGCAGGTTCCCGCTGATTAAGGATATTAACGATATCGGCCCTATCGCTGATTACGATGTGCCAAAAGCCCTTCATTTTTTGGGAGTATTAGGATACAGCAGCAGGCTGGAATCAGCTATTGAAAATCATTCGGTTATTGTCGTTGGGCATCCGTGGGAAACGGAAAATCGCTTAGGCCAGTGCTACGTTATGTGGAGAATCTGCGAGGAGCTTTCCATAAATATGGCTCAAGCTGACTATTACATCTGGGAAATGGGCAGAAAATCCAAATCGCCGCATATTTTAGTCCCAACCACGAGTTATTAATATAATCAAAAAGCGCCTTCTTAAGCGGAGGCGTTTTCTTTTTGATAATCGCATTCTTTATTTGAGCACTTGATTTGTTTTCTTTTAGTTTCAACAAGCAGAGAGCCGCA
>JACPLM010000002.1 GCA_016186525.1 Candidatus Nealsoniibacteriota bacterium
CAACGCCATATTTTTTATCATGCAGGGGTTTAAAGAGCAGGCGGCAAAGCAAGAGGAATCCCTGCACGGACAGTCATCGGGCCTAAGCGATTTATCAAAATTGATGTTCCTTGAGGTTTTAGACGCTTCTTTCAGCTTTGACGGAGTAATGGGTGCTTTCGCTTTTACCACGAGCATACCGTTAATTTTCATAGGAAACGGCATAGGAGCTTTGGTTGTTAGAAATCTGACCATTAAGGGAATTGACGTGGTGGCGAATTACAAGTGGCTGAAAAACGGAGCCATGACTTCCATTGGTTTTCTCGGTTTCTTTATGATTGTTAAGAGTTTCGGCATCCATATCCCGGAATACCTCCCGACTTTAATAACCATTGGCTTGGTTGGCATAACATTTTGGAAATCTCGCCAATATCTTAAAAACCAAAATAAAATTTTAGCGCAAAATAATTCTCATATATAATGGATATAAAACCGAAGAAAATCTGTTTTGTGGGGGGCCCCAGCACGGGCAAGACCACTTTAGCAAAATACTTAGCGGAGGAATTAACAAAGAAAAACCATCCCAGCGAATTGGTGGGGGAGTTTGTCAGAGATTATCTTGTCCGGCACGGCCCTATCAAAAGCCCGGAAGAGCAGCTTGATATTATCCGCGGACAAAAAGAAAAAGAGAAAATGGCTTGCAGCAGAAATTATGAATTTGTCGTTTGCGATGCCGCCAGTTTTCTTTCGCACGTTTATTTTCATTTTTTAAACGACGGCATTATTGATAAAAAAGAAGCCGAAATATTAAAGAGGATTGAGGAAAAACTTTGGCAGGAAATTTCAGGCGAAATAAACAGTTACGATTTCGTATTTTTCTTGCCCCAAGAATTTCCGCCAGAGGAAGACGGAGTCCGTCTTTTTACCGATAAAGTGGAAGAAATTTCCGACAGGATCAAAGCATTTTTGAACGCCCATAACATTAAATACCACGAATTAAGAGGAACGGTCCAAGAGAGGGCCGATAAAGCTTTTAAGGTTATTTTAAATTAATAATCAATATAATATGTTTGAAGTAAAAAATATAGATTTAGCCGAACAAGGAAAATTAAATATAGAATTGGCCGAAATGCACATGGGAGCTTTGATGAAAATCAAAGAGAGATTTTCAAAAGAAAAACCCCTTAAGGGGATAAAAGTAGGCATGGCGCTCCATGTGACTAAGGAAACTGCGGTTCTTGTCAGAACTCTTATAGCTGGCGGAGCAGAAGTGGCTATTACCGGGTGCAATCCTTTAAGCACGCAGGACGATGTGGCAGCGGCTTTAGCTTCAGAAGGCGTGAACGTTTGGGCCTATAAAGGTGAAACTAATACTGATTATTACCGTTTTTTGGGCTATGTAATTGATTTTAAGCCCCACATTACCATTGATGACGGAATGGATTTGGTTTCTGAAATTCATAAAAAACACCAAGATTTGATTCCTCAAATTATTGGCGGCTGCGAAGAAACGACCACCGGCATTATAAGGTTGAAAGCTATGAAAAAAGACGGCGCTTTAAAGTATCCGGTTATTGCCGTTAACGATAATAAAACAAAGCATTTGCTGGATAATTATTATGGCACCGGGCAATCAACCTGGGACGGGATTATAAGGGCTTCTAATATATTAGTGGCTGGGAAAAACGTGGTTATAGCTGGCTATGGCAGCTGCGGCAAGGGAGCTGCTATGCGGGCTAAGGGCATGGGAGCTAATGTTATCGTTACCGAAGTGGCTGATTTTCCGGCTCTTCAGGCAGCTTACGATGGTTTTAAGGTAATGCCTATGGAGCAAGCAGCTTCAATTGGAGATATTTTTATTACGCTTACCGGAGACATTAACGTCATAAGGCCTGAACATATGAAAGTTATGAAAAACGGGGCCATTCTTGCAAACTCCGGACACTTTGACGTGGAAATTGACCTCAAGGGATTGAAAAATATGTCAGAATCCGTCAGGCGCGTCAGGCCTTCTTTGGATGAATATAAAGTGAATGGAAAGAAAATTTTTGTGGCGGGGGAGGGCAGATTGGTTAATTTAGCTGCTGCCGAAGGGCATCCATCGGAAGTAATGTCAACTTCATTCTGCGGCCAGGCGCTTTCCGTTGAATATCTTGTTAAAAATAAAGGGAAGCTGCCCGCAGACGTTATTATACTGCCCGAAGACATTGATGATTTTATAGCCAAGCTTCAACTAAAAGCTATGGATATTAAAATTGACGAGATGACCGAAGAACAGAAAAAATACACTTCAAGCTGGCAAGAGGGGACGTAATAAAAAAAGGGTTCGAAAGAACCCCTTTTGCTTTTTACTGCGGTATAAAGCTGATATTTCTATCAATCTTAAGAATAAATTCTGCAAGAAGCAGTATTGTATTTTCAACGTCATCAAGGGAAACCATTTCTACTGGAGTGTGCATATAGCGGTTTGGCATAGATACCAAGGCAGTGGCTATTCCGTTCCTGCTTAACTGAACAACATAAGTTTCGGTTCCTGAGCCCATAGCGCAAGGCTCAATTTGATAGGGAATATTGTTGGCATTAGCGGCTTCAATTAATTTTTCGTAAACTACGGGATTAGTGACCATTCCCCTTGAAATTGCGGGCCCTTGGCCTAATTTGATTTCACAATATTCGGCCGCGCTGACAGCCGGAGAATCCGCGGCGTGAGTAACATCAATGATTATGGCGATTTGCGGATCGATATTAAAGGCGGCTGGCCTCACTCCGCGCAACCCGGTTTCTTCCTGGGTGGAAGAAACTCCGTAGACAGCTGCCGTTAGCGGCCTTTCGCTTTTTTTCAAATATCTTAAAGTTTCGGCGACAATAAAGCTTCCTATTTTATCGTCAAAGCCCCGGCCGATCACTAAGTTATTCCGAAGTTTTTGGTAGCCGTCTGCAAAGGTAATAGGGTCGCCTATTTCTACCAGTTCTTCCGCCTCTTTTTTGCTTTGAGCGCCAATATCAATCCAAATATGCTCTATTTTCGGCTTTTCTGGAGGAGCGTCTTTTTGGAGATGGACTGGTTTTTTACCAGCCACTCCCAATATATCGCCTCTTTTGGCATGGATTAGCAAACGCTTGCCGGGCAGTAAACTCGGCTCTATTAGTCCGCCGACGTAAATGAAGCCGTCATTGCTGATAAATCTTACCAAAAGTCCAATTTCATCGCAGTGGCCGGAAAGCATTATCCTTGGATAAGTAATAGTTTCAATTATTCCTATGGCGTTTCCCAGAACATCGCTTCTTACTCCGGCAAATTGCGATACCTCGGCCCTCCAAATTCGTTGAGCGGGCTGTTCAAATCCCGAAGGACTAGGGGCTTCGATTAATTTACTTAGAAATTCCTCATTTATTTTGAATTTCATGCGAACCTCCTTTATAAAGAACTTCAAATCATTTTTATCATATACGTATTTTGAAGTCCATAGCCAAGTTTTCTGTAGTAATCTCTTGCTCCTACGCCGGAGATGACAGAAATTTTATTGAGTCCGAATTCTTTTTTCGTTATTCTTTCTGCTTCTTTAATTAGTCTCTTCCCGAGCCCTTTATGCTGCGGAGAAACTATGGAGGCGAAGCCTCCATAGTTTACACCTCCATAGTTTAGAGGATGGAGTTGGCCGTAGGTGTGAATTTCGCGGATAACGGCTTTGTTTTGCGACGTAATTCTTAAGCGGAGTAGACTATAAAGGCGCCCCGGAGAGTTTTCTCTGCCCAAGGCGGATGCGCCTCGGGTGCAAAGACTTAAAAATATTTCTTTGCCCCCGGATGCTTCGTAATCTTGGCGAAACAAGCATAATTTTTCTTTCTGGTCATAATTTTGCCCGACTTCTCTGCACCTTATGCATTTGCAGTTCCCGGAAACTAATTGGCGGAGATTGGAAATTTTTGCCGGCCCCGCCACAATGCTGTGCGACGGGATATCCCTTGTTATTCTTTGGATTCTCACATAATGGGGGACAATATTTTTAATTGACCTTACGAGATTTATCATCTGTTTTTCCGTATAGGGCTTATATTTTCCCTTTTTCCACAGCCTATAAAGGGGAGCTTCTTTTACCAGGGCACAGGGATAAATTTTAAGCAAATCCGGCTGGAAATCTGGGTTGGAAAATAATTCTTTGAACATTTTTAGATCGCGAGCAGGAGTAGATCCCGG
>JACPLM010000021.1 GCA_016186525.1 Candidatus Nealsoniibacteriota bacterium
TACGGGCAAGATAAAAGAAATGAAAATAAACAGAGAGGATTCGTCTGATGAGGCCTTAGACGCCTTAATTTCCCTTGGTTTTACGCAGCAAAAAGCAAAAGATGCTTTATCGGCAGTTCCTAAAGATTTAAGCCAAGAAGAAAGAATTAAAAAATCTCTTAAATTTTTAGGGCATAGCTAACGGCTGGTTGACACGTTTTTCTAATGTGATAAATAGTATAGACGCTCATTCGCAGCTCTTTTCAAGTTAATAGGGGGTAAAGAAATGAAATTAAATAAATACTCACACCTTTTTTTGTGGCTTTTTTTCTCCGGCCTTCTTTTAGCAGCAATAGTCGGCGCCACTCTTCTGGGGTATTGGCAAAAAATACCAGAACTTGATAGAACCTACATCAGCTTCGGGATAATACTCGTTTTTATTATCGGCTGGATTTTTTCTTTGATTGATATAATCTGGATTACTAAGTTTGTTTCGAACAGCAAGAGCCAACGCCCGGCTGATTTTGAAACGATGATTGCTAAAAAAGAAGAGAGGTCTGGTTTTTTTAGCCGGCTATTAGTTTCATTGGGTTTCGCTGGAACTCTGGTTGGCCTTTTATTCGTTACCATCTCTCTTGGGTCATTAATTTCAGCCGAGCAAGAAATAGAAAGCATAAGAACTAACGTCCAGGGCGCTCTCGGAGGAATGAGCGCTGCTTTTCTCACTACAATTATCGGTTTGGGCGGGAGCATCTTTATCGAACTTTTCCATTTGATATTTAAGAATATTTATTTTAATCTTTTGTCTAGGTGGGAAAAGCAGAAATGAAGACTATTGGCGGCAACAAAGATTCTCCTTTCCGTTTTGTCGATCCGGTGTTATGCGTAGCCATGTTCTTTATCGTAATACTTATAATATTCCTTTTACTGCCCACCTCAAAAGAAGATCCTAAAAAGTCCGAAGTCGAAGTGTTGGGCAGTTTGACCATCACCGCCGAATGGCCGCCAAGCTATCCCCAAGACATTGATCTTTGGGTGGAAGGCCCAGATAGAGACCCCGTGGGCTATTCGCGCGCGGGCAGCTCTATTTTTTCTTATCTCCGAGACGACCTCGGCAAGATTACGTATGACGACCTTAATTACGAGTTAGCTTTGGCTCAAAGCATAAAAGAAGGAGAATATATCGTCAATCTCCATTTTTACGCCTATCACGGCGGCAGAGAAAATGTGCCGGTGCAGGTGACTGTAATTTTATATTCTCCCGGAAACGTTTCCCTTATTTTCAAAGGAGAAGTCGTTCTGGGAAAAGCTGGCGACGAATTAACCGTGGTGCGGTTTCGGCTTGATGAAAACAATGACTTGGTTCCCGGCAGTATCAACAGCGATTTTACTCCGGTGCGCAATAAAAAGACATTTACACAATAAAAAACCCGCAGTATTATGCTGCGGGTTTTTATTTATGATCCCGGCTTTGGCGGGAGAGGTTCCGGAGGGCTTGGGTAAAGTTCGGGCTCCATTCCTTCATCTCCGTTTTCATTCATTCTTAAGCGCATTCCCTGTCCGGCTTTCAAGAGTTCCTGCATTTTTTTTAAGAACAAATCAGATGGCTCTATGCGATAAAAACGGATATCTTCTTCGGGCGGATCTTCTATTTTGTCAGCAATAAGATAAACCTGGCCGTCTTGATTATTTTGAGCTATCCAGAATATATCATAATCGCCTTCCTCAAGACCTTGGATGGGTTTTCCCAGGTTCTCTTTTGCTTCCAGGTGGGCGTTGTAAACTCCGTAGGCCAGAGCGGCTGAAGCAAACAAGGTGAAGACAAACATTAAAATAATTCCCAGGATTCTTCTTTGGATTATACCGGAAAGAAATATAAAAAATATAGCGAGAATGCCCCCGGCAGTTGCGATATACATCCAAGCATGCATTCCTTTTCTCCTTGTAATAAAAAGTGCTCTCATTACGTATAACATAGAGATATATTTTTTACAACACGCTTTGTCTTGACATGATTTGGAGATAGAGTATGGTTGGAAAGAGGGTCGCACTTTGAAAAACAACAGGAGGCGCAAAGTGAAAAGAAAAATTCTTTTAGTTTTTTTGACAGTTGTTTTAATAACCGGCGGTTTATTGTCTTGCGGCAAAGGGCCGAAGAAAACAGATGAGCAGTATGACTACAATAATAACTTAGTTGCGGTTTCTGATTTACAGGGTTTAACCGCCGCAGTCAGGGGCGTTGGCATGATTGTGCTTGATGTTCAAAAGCAGATAGTTTTTGAACAATTGACGCTGGGATATATTTACAGCGAGAAATATGTTATTGTGCCCAACGTTCTCTTTTTCGTGCCAACAGCTAACGGGAGAGTGGATATTTCAGAGTCGGGCGCAGGATACACCATCAGGGTGTTCCTTCTGCCAGATTCCGGAGATGATTGGAAAGCCGAAGAATTAAAGGGAATGGTATTTAGGAATTCAGATTTCGCTGTTATCGAGAGAGCAAATCCAGCTTTAGTGCCTAAAGCAAAATATATGATTGGCGCTTACGACGATCTTAAGATGGGCAATTTTCTTTATTTAATAACACAGGAAAACGGAGCTATCGGCATTAAAACATCAGAAGTCACCAGGCTCCACATGGAAAAGAATAAAAATCTTATATCCTCAGCTGGCAACTATCTATACCAGGAATGGGGGGGCCTCGCCTTCGCGCTTAGAAAAGGAAAGCCGGAGCTGGTAGGCATGTTTGTCGTAATTGGCGAGCAGATTATCGGCGAACAGGGAATGGTTTTCGCCCATTTCTCAGATATAAACCAAATTATTGAGGAAATAGAAAAACTGAATTAGGTAAGGTAAAAATTGTCTAGAAGATTATCAGAGGAGCTGGATAGAGACTCTCAAAGAATTTTGAAATTCTGGCACCCCAACTTGAATTTAGATAAGATAAAGATAACCCACGGCGGGATAATTGCTTGGTTTTTCGCTCGATTTTTCAAGGCAGCTGCCGTGACCTTGGGCAAAACTATACACTTCGCCCAGGAACCGGACTTGAGATTGCTGATTCACGAACTAAAACATATTGAGCAGCAGGAGGAAATTGGGACAGCGCGGTTTTATGCCGAATATATTATAGATTGGATTCGGGCAGGGTTCAAAGACGGTCCGACATTGCCTCTAGAAGAGCCGGCTTACAAGATTGAAAGGGAATTTTTAGAATCTAATAACCTTCGTTGAAAAACGAAGGTTTTTCATTTGGTTGACAAGATTTCGTGAGGTGATACCATAATGGGACTCTTAAAATTCAAGAGCACAGCTCTTTGAAAAGAAAATAACGAGGAGGGTGAATTTATGAATTCAGCATTGCAGCATCTTAAACGCGCGATATGGTTCTTGCCATTGGAAAAGTTTACAATAGGATTTGGTTTTTATGTATTTGCAGGCACAATTGTTTTAATCACGCAGGGCGTAAGCATTCTTCAGGCCTTTATGGCGTCATTGGCAGTTGGCATTGTTTTAACTCTAATGATGGGAGCTGCGCCTTCGTTGCGGCGTTTTGAACAACAAGGGCGCGCCAATAAACCATTAGCGTGGAATTTGCTCTTTGGGCCGCTTCGTTCCGAATCGCATACAAAACCAAGGGGCGATCCTCCGTCTGGCATTGAAAACGAGGAATTTAGACAGCGTATGCGCGCTAATCAGCTTGATTCTGCGAAGCGCGCTTCAAGAAAGATGCACGATAAGATTATCCGCACCGGTCTCATTGTTGTGATTTATGCGCTTGTCTTTTGGTTTTTAGCTGCAAGCATCGCCGGGTTTTTTACTGCATTATTTGGAACCAACACCGCCTCTTCGAGCGCCATCTTCGGATCGTCAGGGGTGATATCGTTTGAAACGCCCAAGGAGCTCTTTATACTCGACTGGCAAATTCTTGCTGTTATGTGGTTTATTCTTATTATTCTTTTACCGTCATGGTTGATCTATCTTTTACTGGTGAGCATGTCGGGTATGCGCATTGTCTTTTTGGCCTTTGGCCCATCAGCATCAATGTGGATTATGAATATGGGGCAATTGCCATTTTTCTACGGGTTAATGATGATTTTCATGTTTGGCAGTATACTATGGCCGTTTCTCCAGCAGATTAAATATTTCAAGCCAGGCGACGCTTCATGGGGAACTCCTAAGGGATCTATGAGAGGACAACCAGAAGTGCGGGCAATCGTTGAAACTGAACTTGCTAAACTTAAGGACTTCATTACAGGGAAAAGCAAGCGCAAGCCTACGCGCGGAATAATTTTTGAAGGTCCGCCCGGCACAGGCAAGACGCTTTATGCCAAAGAAATCGCCACCGAGCATAATCTTCCTTTTATTTTGGCTGACGGAGCTGCTTTACAGGGCATGCCGATGGCTCAATTAACCATGAAATATGTTGAATGGCGCGCAAATTCTCTTGCTGACGAATACGGCGGAGCAATATTTTTCATTGATGAAGCAGAAATGCTGTTGCAAGTTAGGCAGGGCATGGCTGGCGGCGGCCAAATGGGCGGCATGGAAGCAGTAAACGCAAAAAACGATGGAATTGTCGATATTTATGATA
>JACPLM010000010.1 GCA_016186525.1 Candidatus Nealsoniibacteriota bacterium
CTATAACTTCAGTAACTTCTTCAACATTAGCTCTGGGAGAGTGGGGCATTTCTTGAATGGGGTAGCCCATTCGGAAAATAACGGTAGGCCGATAAGGAGATCCTAAACGAACCCTCATCGCCCCATTAAGCGCTTCAACTTCAACAATCGAAGCCAAGATAGCTACGCTCAAGCCATTTATTTCTGCCAAGAGGGCGTTCTTTTGAAAGGCCCTTCCGGCTTTTATCCATGATTCAGAATCATCTTTTTTAACGCTGATCACGCAGACAAGGGGCGCGCTTTTTATGCCGTCGCGATTGGTAGCGGCAAAGCCAACCGCCAGATCAGCGTCGAAAGCTCCTTTTTTCTTTAATTCTTCGTGAATGCGAATGGCCATTTCGTCGCTTAATCCGAAAGTGTTGCCAGGCATGCCGCGCGCCTTTTCGGTTTTATTGGGAAGCAAATAAGATGCCAATTCGTAACGAAAATCATTTTGAGCAACCACTATTCTGTCAGCCTTATACTGAATTTGAGCTATAATAAAACGCGTTGGGGCGTCAGTAATAAAATTTAGAACAAGATCTAATTCTTCTGCGGAGCAGCCCATCTTTTCCAATACTGGCTTTGGCACCGTTAATTTGGGTTTGAATTTACCCCTATTCATTTTTCTTTTTTTCATTGCTTGAATAAATCGAGGATCGCCAAATTTCAATTTTTCCTCATCGCGGAAAATCAGACGAATGGTCGGCAAGGGATATAAGGAATTTAAGAAATATTCTATTTTTGGCTCAAGGCCGTAATACTTAGCTGCCAGCATCAAATTCTCCATGGCGCAGCCGATACTGATGTAAGCTTGCCTGCTATCTTTATCGGAAACGGGCAAAATTCCTGCCTTATCCAGGGAAATATCAATAATATTTTCCGGCAATCGAATAATAAATTTCCATGGTTGAACATTGTGAGTGTTAGCTGCTAATATAGCCCATCCGATAAGATTCAGATATAAATCTTTTTTTGCGGCAGTTTCTAATCTTATCGGCTCAATATCCCAGGCATGGTAATTATTCATATCTTGTCTCCCATAATCAGCGCTTCTCCCGTATATTTGTTAATGAACATTCTTTCTGGCATTTTGGAACCAAGAATAATGCGAGCAATAGCTTCTGCGGCCATACCGCCGGCCATCATGGCAGTTGAGCCCAATTGCGGAATACCCCCGAATAAAACTTCCTCTTCTTTCAAAATGATTCTTTTGAATTCTGGCACTAAAAGATGGTTATGGCCGATTAAAGCAAAAGCGAATTCAAAAAATTTATTCCTGTCCGCTAAATCAGCTTGCCAGCGATCGCGTTTGGAAAAAAGCTCTTCATCAGAGACGCCGCAAGCAGCTAATGGAAGCTTGTTGTCAAGATCAAATCTTCTGATATCTAACTGAACGGCGGAGCCCATATCGGTAACCATAATTACCGGTACGCTATTCCGTTTCGCTTCTTTTCTAATTAAGATTTTAGCGTCAGGGTCGTCTGTCTCTTCAACAATAAATGAAGCTGGCGGTTCGGAACGGCTCTTATTGCCGATAATGAAATCTGAAATATTCCCCTCATGAACGCCTTCATTAAAAACCGATATTCTCATGAAGGGATCGACAGCGTTAATCTGTTCGGCCGTCACCAGGGCCTTATTTCTGTAAAAGTCAGCGTAAGTTAAGCGGACTCGATTGGCATTAGGCATTTCAAATTCTTTATAATCAGCTACTTTCAAGTGGAAGGGGCGTATATCTCCGACTATGGCATGGGCGGCATTATTGCCGACGCTGCAGCCGGCAATGGCTACGACCGTTTTCTCAAAAAGTTCCCTTATCTTCTGCCACTCCATTTTCATTTCAGGATCGCGATGAAGGGTTGAATTTCTCATCAGAAGAGATAGTCTGTGCCAAAAAAGCGGAACAAATCTTACTAAATGATTTTTTGCCGGATAAAAAACCCAAATGCCGTAAGAAGATTCTGAGGCCTGGAATTTTTCCCACTCTGCCATAAATTCTTCCATTAATTTTGACCCGGGCACGAGATCGTCGAATAAGCCGTCAATAGTCGGCTGCGCGAGGTCAAAAACATTTTCCAAGGCGACTTCCAGTTCTTTAAAAGGCAGACGATGCTTTTTACCCGGCCGGAAAATAACTTTATTTTTTGATCGTTCAACAGCGTCTTTTTCGTCCAAAATCCGAGGATAATTTTCGTATTGATAATAATTTTTCATCGGCCCTCCTTTTGAGAACAGTATTCTTTATAATCTTTTTCTCTCAAATAAACAATGATGGGCTGAACCAGAACATCATGATAAATAACAGGTTTTCCTATTTCTCTTATCCTCCAGCCAGCTTTTCGGCTTGGCGGCAAGAGAAATGTTCGAATAGCGACGCACCACCAAATATACCCGTTCTTGAGGCTCCATTTCATAGCTGCTTGGTCAAGCTTTTGCTTTAAGCCGCGAGATCTCATAACGGGGTCTACCGCCATTCGAGAAGCTTCTACGCCCCTCTTTCTATTAAGATCTAATGGCAATTTAAAAGCCGTCTCCATTAAAAAACCAAACGGACAGCTTCCTAAAATTAGTCTCAAGCAGCCGACTGCTTTTCCATTATCGAAAGCGGCAAAATGAACAGCGTAATCATCCCATTGATCTGTTTCTCTGCCGTCGGGATAATCTTCTGGACGAAGATCGCTCGGTTTATTTTCCCCAGAGGAGGCGCAATAAACGCGATAACGAAGGCGAAAAACCTCGTCCAAATCTTTCTTTGTCGAAACGCGCCTTATTCTCAATCCCATTTTTCCTCCTGCCTAATTTTAAAAGAACTATTCTCCCATTACCTGGATTTGAACCCTTCTTTGCCTTGGCCTATCCAACTCTACCAGAAATATTCTTTGCCATTGTCCCAATTGCAGTTTTCCGTCGATAATATTTAAAGATAAATTAGAAGGAAAGTGGATAGCTGAACAGTGGGAATGGCCATTTTTGCATTCGCCATCGCACATATTCACGGTTCTTACGGTAAAGTCATCGTGGATATACGGCAATTCTTTAGGAGATAAATTAGCCAAGTGATTTCGGAAATCTCGCAAAAGGCAAGGTTCGTTTTCATTCAAAATCAAAGGAGCCGTAGTGTGCATGGTTTGAATATTAATTAAGCCGTTTTTAATCTGGCTTTTCTCGAGGAACGCCTCAACAGCTTTAGTCAGGTCAATAAATTCAAATTCATCCTTGGTATTTAATTGGATGGTTTCGTTGAGTATTTTCATTTTTTGACACTAATTTTAGTATAGTGGCGTCATCAGAATTGTCAAATAGCAAAAACCGCTTTGCGAGCGGTTTTTTTTGCTATTATCTTACATGGTTTGCGGAGGTATAGATGGTGGCGTTGGCCACTCGTCTCGTTCGGGCTGTTTGGGCTGTTCAGATTGCTTGGGCTGCTCTGGGGGCACGGGAGGATTGCTAACGCAGCATTTCTTTTTGCCTATTACATAAAATATTACGCCAACTGCTGATACGAGCAGGATTAAGTAAAGAAGGGTCATAAATTGCTAAATAATTGAAAGAGTAAATATCGACCTTTTCTTATTTTTATTTTCCCGCTGCTTGGAAGTCCTGTCAATTAATTTATCCACAAATTCGTAAATATCTCCCGCCCCCATAATTATCAATACTTGCATTTGATCGAGATTTTTTCTTAGGAACGGCAGAATTTTTTTATTCGGCAAATAAACAACATTTTCTTTATTTATTGCCGTAACTAATTTTTGAGAGTTTATGTTTTTTTTGATTTTCTTTTCTTCTCTGCCAGCCACGTCATAAATATCCGTAATGATGATTTTATCAACCGGGGCTCTTCTAAATGTTTTCACGAAATCGTCGAACAAATAGTGAGTTCTTTGATATTGATGAGGCTGATAGAGGCACCAGATTTCCTTTGCCGGATATTTTTCTCTGGCAGCTGCCATGCCAGCCATAGCTTTTGCCGGATTATGGCCATAATCGGAAATGAGAACAAATGGCTTTGTCTGGACAATTTCAAATCTTCGCCAAGCGCCTCTATATTCCGAAAGCGCTTTAAAAGATATTTTATCGGGTATTTTTAGGGCTCTGGCGGCCTCCAAGGCCAGAGAAGCATCGTAAATATTGTGCTCCCCGGGAACCTTTAATAACTTTTTTAATTTTAAATTATCTTTTTGATTTTTGATTTTTGATTTTTGATTTTTTATCAATATTCCGTCTTTCGGCAAGTGAGAAACAAAATCACTGTATGCTTTTTTGATATTTCCAAAATTTTTATAATAATCAAGATGGTCGGCTTCGATATTGGTAATAACAGCCATTTTCGGCCAATAATTTAAAAATGAGGCAAAGTGTTCGTCCGCCTCTATGACAAGATATTTGCTTTTACCTACTCTGCAGTTAGAATCTCCAAATTCTTTTAATTTTGTCCCCACAATTACTGTCGGGTCAAAGCCGGCTTTAACTAAAATGAGGCCGATCATCGCGGTGGTGGTGGTTTTTCCATGAGTGCCCGAAACGGCGATAGTAAAATATTGCTTAGTTAGCTCTCCCAAGGCCTCGGGATAGCTCAAAATGTTGGACACTCGGTGTTCAACATTTACGGCGGGAGTGTGGATGATTAAATCAAATTTTTTAGCTAAACTTAAGGGATCCTCTTTGCCAATAAAGATTTTAGCACCCTTCTTTAAAAGAGAATCGGTGATTTCAGAGGAAACCAAATCAGAGCCGGAAACTTCGTGGCCCTTGGCTAAATAGTATTGGGCAAGAGCGGAAACTCCGATGCCGCCAATGCCGATAAAGTGAACCTTCATGCTTCTTTTAATGGATAAGATTCTAAAATTTCGTACTCCGGCCCGCCTTTTTTTAAAACGCTTTCCATAACCTCAATTGACTCAACTTCAAAACTTAAATTTATTTCTTTTGAAATTTCCGGCCTTTCTTCGGGCTCAATTTGCTTCCAAGCCCAAGTTTTAATTCTGCCCAAAGTAATATGCGGGATAAGGTTGAATTCCTGTATTTTTTCTCCAACAGCCCAGATCATCCGGGGCGGTATTTTATTGAGCGGACCGTAGCAAATTTTATTGAGAGTAATGTCAAAACTTTTATGTCCAGACGCCAATTCTTCGGCATTTTGAAAAACGTTCAGAAGCTCTTCATCGGAAACATATCCCAAAAAATCCAAAGTGATATGAAGATTGTCGGATTTTATCCATCTGACCGGAAGCTCCGGCCAAAGATATTGGTAAGAAGTCAGCTGTTTTTTTATGTCTTCTGGCAGGTTAATAGCAATAAAAATTCTGTGCCTCATTATTAAAATATATCAAAATTTATGATAGTATTCAATTATAGAAAACTCATAGTAAAAGGGCGCGATCGTTCACGCCCCTTTCTTTAAATATTGCTCAATTGCTCCGAAGAGCTCATTGCTCTCATTTGTTTCAAAGAGATCAATGGCCCGAAGAACAAATTCAGTTATTAAAAAAAGCTTATCTCTATAATACATGTGGTTTTCTTTCGAGAAATGGAAACAAGAAGCTTGAAGGAGATAAGGCCAAATGTGATTAATCCTGTCCATTTTTTGGACAGTTTTTTCGAAAGAAAAATCTCCGAGAGTTTTTTCAATCAGTTCTTGAGAAATATTAGGAATTCTCCCATACGCAGAAATCAAGCTCATCAGAGTGCAGAAAGTGAAATGCGCAAATCTCAGCAAATCAGCTGATTCTTTCACTAGTTTCAGTTTTTCTTCGCTGTTTCCTTGGATGGAAACCAAGAGGCCGGAAGAGGCGACAGCGTCATAACGAGAAATTACCCTTAAAAGGCTTGTGAAGCTTGGCGAAGCTTCTTCTAAATCTTTTCTAATGCGCGGAAGAAAACATCGTTCCTCGGAACATTCTATTTCGATATTTCCAAAAAAACAATCCGGGCTATGCTGGCATTGCTGGAATACCGCTAAAGCAGATCGCCCCATTATTAAATCCTTCTCTGTGATGATTAACATCTTCCCCTCCGTATTGCTCCTATGTATGAAAAGAGCTACAATAGAATAATAGCATAAAATAATAATTATGTCAAATAAGAAAGCGGTTGTAAAAGAGAAAACAGAGACCGACATTCAGGAAATAGTTAACCATTATTTTTACAGCAAGGGGCTGGCTTTGGAACAGATAAAAGAAGACGCAAAAAAGAAAAAGATTATTTACTCCAGATTTACAAGGCCGGCAAAACAATTGCTGGAATTAGCCGGCTCTAAAGAAAAGGCCAAAGAAGCCATTAATAAAGTGGCCGAATGGGCTAATTCCCGAGAGTTGGACTATGCCATAGAAACTGTTTTCAAAAAATGGCTTGAATTAGACAGGCTAAAACCAAAAGAAATCGTTAAAAAGCCGTATTACCGGGAAGATCCGATGGTTTGGTCTGAAACCAAAAAGAAATGGTATGTGATATCTCCTGATGGCGAATGGTTGGAATTCGCAGGGAGGGAGGGCGAGATTGAGTGGAAAACAATTAAATAGATTAAAGATTTAAGTTGTAAGATTTATGAAAATTATTTTCGCGGGAACGCCCGAGTTTGGGGCGGTAGTTTTGGAAAAATTAATAAAGGACGGTTTCCCGCCCATTTTAGTTATCACAGAAACCGATAAGCCGGTTGGCAGAAAAAAGATCATCACTCCCCCGCCGGTTAAGGTTACGGCTCAAAATTATAAA
>JACPLM010000001.1 GCA_016186525.1 Candidatus Nealsoniibacteriota bacterium
TTGTGGGGTAGACATGATGCCAATTAGTATGCCTTTTAAATTTAATCTGATTTCTTTTTTCTTTATCATAACGGGGAGTCCGGCGAGGTTCTTTACTCATGTTCAGCTCGGCTCGCTATCTGAACAATTTCAGCTTTATAAATTTTATGCTGTTTCTTTGATTCAAATGGAACGTATCTGGGGACGATTTTAGTTATGTTCTCAAACTGATCCATCTCTACTTCAATAATCCAGCAACCCAGCCAAGGAGTATAGCCCTTGGCTTCAATATAGTTGGTTTTTTCCTCAAAGCATGGCACCAGGAATCCCACCACGCCCTTATAAAGCATGCAGAACGCGACGTGCAGATGCCCCAAAAGCCATATTTTGGCTTCGCTGGCTAATTCCATTTCGGAAACTATGTTTTCAATCAGCTTTTGCGGACGGTATGACTTGCCGTAAGGTATGCCTCCCGAAGGGTGGTCAAGACAGAATTTTATGCCTTTTACGTCAACTACGCCGCGGCTTCCGGTAATTCTTTCGTCGTCCAGAAGAGCCGTTATGTTGACTCCCCTTTCGCTGCGGGCAAGCCGGGCAAAAATATTAACGATATCGTGTCCGCACTGGTCGATGAAAGCTTTTTCGTGGGAGCTTCCCCTGATAATGTAGGTCGGGATCTTGGATATCGGCCATATTTCCAAGCCGTGATTCATCTGTTCATCGGCTCCGCCGTAAATTAATTCCCTGCTCTGACCCTTAAAGGCGCCTTCTCCTTCAAAGACGTCTCCTGAATGGAAAACGGCGTCAACTTTTTCTTCCTCGGCGATTTCGTAGACTTTCTTAATCAAATCGGGCCTTTCATGCTTGTGGCCCAAATGAGTGTCGGAAAAACTTAGAACCTTCGCTGATTTAACGCAGAATTGTTTTGCGTCAATCGGTTTAAATTCATCTTTCAACGGCCTCAGCCATCTGTAAGATTTGGAGGCTTCCTCAAAAGGAACGGTAAATCCCTTACCTTCCAGATTCTTTATTATTTCCATGATGTGTTCTTCGGAAATGTTCATTATTCTGGCAAGCGCTCCGAGTCGGCGGAGTTTTTTGAGCAAGAGCAAAAGATTTTTTTCTTGCTCCGTAAGATTTTTATCGGAAAGTCCGCTGTCTGAATCTTCAAAATCATTGTCTTTGAAATAAGAAGTCATGTTGTAGAATTCGCAAATAGGAAGTGATTTTAAGCAACCATCATCCTTAAATTCAAAAGAAATGATCGCAAATCCGAGTACGGGAGACCCTCCCCGCCTTTTGCTTACGGCTTGCGATTTAGTGACGCGGTAGAGCGAGGGGATGGCAACTTTGCAAAAATCATTAATTCTAGTTTTTTTAATGGGAAGGCGCCTCGGATCGCGAATAATAGTATGCGCTCCGCCGATAATCACCATTTGCAAAGGTTCTGAATGCTCGAAAACGTAGCGTTCGGCTTCCTGAAGGTTTTCGGCAATCCCCTGCAGAGTGTAGCTTTTGGTATAAGCAGAACTTTCTCCGGCATGCATAACGGCAATTATGGTTTTATCCTTTTTACCGATATGGAAATTGGCCTTAAGGTCGTCTTTATAGCTAAGATCTTCTCTGGCTTTGGCCAATTCTTTGCCGATATTTTCTCCGGTAGCTTTGAGCCAGCTCATTTCCCTCGGGCCGTTAATGAAGGTTGTCTTGAACGAGGCCTTGGGGAGATGTTTGATGGCGTATTGAAGCTGTTCTTCGTATGTCTGGAGGAAATACTCTTCTTCTTTACCTTTGGGCGGTTTGCCGGCAACAATATTGCCGCAAATTATGGCAAAGAAAACTCCTGCTTCCTCGCCGATTTTATAAGCGGTTTCTACGAGAGTCGGCTGCTGGGTTTCTATGCCAAAGCACAAATCGGAAAGCACTAAAACTTTAACGACATTGCTGGTAATTTTAGGAATTTTTACGGGTTTGGCGTCTATGGGTTCTGATTTCAATAAAACATGGGAATCCTTGATTTCTATGTCATAGCCTTTTTCGGCCAGAGCGTCTCTTAAGGGATAAACTTCTTCTTTCGGTATATCCAGAAACGCCGAAATTTCCTTAAGTGATTTTTGTCCGTTTTGTTTCAGAAAGTTAAGAAGTTTGTCTTCATTCGCAAAATGCGAAAACCAATTTTTATTCTGATAAACCTTTCCCCTGACAGCTAACCAAGATCTCCCGCCGTTGAAAGTATCTTTTATTTTCTCTTTTAATTCAGGGAAAGAACGGCTTGCCTTGCAAAACTCTTGAAGTTCGCTTAATTCTTCCGGAGTCCATATTTTTCTCATATAGTACCCTCCTTATTCAGTTTGAAATGTGCTCTCTATTTAAATTAGCCCAACAAAAAAGCGGTGTCAATTGCGACATCGCTTTAGAATAGCTTGAGCAGCTACAATGCCCGAAATGGAAGCATGCATAATACCGCGAGTGATGCCCGCTCCATCTCCGACGGCAAATAAGCCCCCTATTTTTGTTTCCAGATCTTGAGATGATTCAACCCTGTTAGAATAGAATTTAACTTCCGGAGCGTAAAGCAGCGTGTGGTCCGACCAGACTCCCGGCGCTATTTTATTTAATCTTTCCAGCATTTCGAGAATGGTTCTCATGTCTCTGTATGGAATAAATCTTCCGATATCTCCGGGAAATGCGGATTTAAGCGTAGGGACTATGAAGTCTTTTATCTCTTCTATCCTTTCTGGATACGATCTCCTTTCTTGAGGAGCCGTTAAGTCGCCCAATCTTTGGACAAGGACTCGTCCGCCCAAGACCGCCAAATCATTACCCAGATCAGCGAGTTTGCTGGCGAATTCAAACGGCTTATCAAATCCATCCTTAAAAACCGAACTTACCAAAATAGCAAAATTGGTATTATTAGTTTTTCTAGAGGGGTCTCTTTCAAAACTGTGTCCGTTTACCAATGTTAAACCGTTCTCCGATTCTATGGTGACTTCTCCTCTCGGACAAACGCAAAAAGTTCTAACCCTGTCTCCGGTGCACTTGGTTTTTTCAATAATAAACTTGGGATCGTAAAGATAATCCGTAACCGGTTTAAAAACGTATTCTGGAACCTCTACCCTTACTCCGTAGTCAACCGTGTCGGCTTTGGCCGTGTTCAAGCCGAGTTTCTTGGCCATCTCGATAAACCAGCCGGTTCGATCTCTTCCGGTTGCCACGATTACGTAATCGGATTCAAAGGATTGCGGGTTTTTACCCCCGGTTCCGATTAAAAATTTTTCCCCATTTCTTTCAACTGACTCTACCTGCGTATTAAGATATATTTTTACCCCTCGTCTTTCCAGCTCTTCTTTGATATTTTTCACGATTTCTGGAGCATTATCAGAACCAAAGTGCCGCGTTTTAGTCGGGACAAGCCGCAGATCGAAAGAAGCGGCGGTCTGGACCAGCTGTTTGATTTTTTTATGATTTTTCTCGTAAATTTTCTGCTCTCCGCCAAACTGCGTAAATGTTTTATCGACTATTCCCATTAGTTTGTGGAACCTGTGTTCTCCAATAATTTCCGCCATAATTCCGCCGACTTGGCTTGATAAAACAAGTTTGCCGTCTAAGGCAGCAAAAAGGCCAGCGGGACCGGACCCCACGATTACTACTCTTTTTTTACTCATTTTTAAAGTGCCTCCTTGTCTCTGATTAAAACGCCGTCTAGATGGTCCATTTCGTGCTGAAAAATTCTGGCAAATATGCCTTCCGCTTTAGTTTTGATTTTTTTTCCGGTAATGTCAAGTCCGTTTAATTCTACTTTCTTTGCTCTTTCAACTTTTAGCCAGACTCCGGGCAAAGAAAGGCAGCCCTCTTCTAAAACATCTGTTTCCCTGCTTTTTTTAGTAATTTTTGGATTAATAAAAACCGCGGGACCTTTTTCTGTCTGCGCAATGAATATTTTTTTTGAAACCCCAATCTGGGGAGCCGCCAATCCCACGCCTTCCGGTTCCGCTTTCAGCATAGTTTCTACCATATCTTCAATCAGTTTTTTAATTTCCGGCGTTATTTCTTTAACTTCTTCCGCCCTTTTCCCTAAGACAGATTCCGGATATTTTTTGATTTCCAATATAGCCATAATACAATACTATACTATAAATATTTATAAAAATCAAGAAAAAAGACGGGCTATAACCGTCTTTTAGTTGTAATCTTCCGTATAAGGGTCTGCCAGAATGCCAAGTTCTCTTTCCTTATCTAGAGCAATTTGATGGGCCGGCCAGTAAGGCATTCCCTTTTTCATTTCCTTAAACTCGGTTATTTCATGGATAACCGTGCTATTAAAGCACTTTTGGGATGTTTTTCGATCTTCCCTTACGTTGCGGCATGGGCAGCCCTCATAATGCTTAATATCCACCCAAATTTCGTCCATCGGGATGAATTCATGGACAAGCCCGTGGCCCGCATGCTCGAATGTTACCGAGAGATTGAATCTTACCCATTCGCCGTCAACTAAATATGCCTTAAAGCCGTCCTGCTTTCTGATGAATTTCTTCCATCTGCCCCGCAAAATAAATTTCCCGTCTTTTTTTACAGCGCTCTTTTGAATTTTCAGCTCCAACTCCGCCCATGATATATTCGGCCTGTTATCTTCCATTACCTTAATTCCTCCACTTCTTTCTTAACATATTTTTTAATTTTGCCAAGCACCGTCTTCATTTTATCAATAAAGATCAGGGACTCTTCTTTCATGGTCGGGTCAATAGCTTTTGAAATAGGATTGATGAATTTTTCCAGACTCTTTATATTGCTTTCCAGCTTGTTTAAATTATCTTCCAAGAGATTGTGCATTTTTTCCACATCGCGGGCTAC
>JACPLM010000027.1 GCA_016186525.1 Candidatus Nealsoniibacteriota bacterium
CCGTAGGCGAAGGCGCAAATCTTACCCTGAGTTGTTTGAATTCATTTATCATAATTATTTCTTGTAATAGTTCATTATATACTCGGCTATCAAGCGGCCTGATTCCGGCTTGGCGAAGGTTTTGGCTGCTTTTGACATTCTTTCCAGCTCTCCAGGAAGAGCGAATAAATACTTTATTTTCTCTAACAAAAAGTGGGGCGTTAAATTAGATTCTTCGATCACCAAGGCAGCTCCCTTGGATCCGTCTGCGTAAGCGTAGGCATTTTTTGCCTGATGGTCTTGGGCGGCAAGAGCCAAAGGAATCAAAATACTTGGCTTTCCTGCAGCTGCAATTTCAAAAATACTGCCAGATCCCGCCCTGCTTAAAATAATATCTGAAGCCGCATAGGCCTCTCTTAGTTCCATTTCTTTTAAAAATCCGATCGGATGGTAATATTTTTCCAGTTCTTTGCTGATCATCACCTTGGCTTCGTTTTTGACTTCTTGGAAATTCTTTTCTCCCGTTTGGTGTATTAACTCAAATTCTACCAGCATTTGGGGCAGAATTTCTAAGATTGTGTCATTGATAACCTCGGCTCCCTGAGAACCGCCGACGATAAGAATTATCGGTTTTTCTCCAGTTAAGCCAAAAAGTTTTTTAGCCCTATCTTTGGCCCCTTCCAACAATTCCGTTCTTATGGGATTTCCGACAGATATCATTTTCTTTTCTGAAAAATATTCAGTCTGCGATATCGGGAAAGAAACCAATATTTCCGAAACCAGTTTGCTTAAAAGTTGGTTGGCCAGCCCCGGGGCCGCATCGGATTCGTGAAGCAAGATCGGGACCTGTAAAAACCAGCTGCAAAAAACGGGAGCTGCCGATCCGTATCCGCCTTTACTGAAGGTAAGATCGGGAGCCGAAAAAAAGATATAGAAAAATGACTGTATAAATCCCAAGGGGATTTTAAATAAAATATCAAAAATATTCTGCAAGACGCTTTTTAAGGTTAAATACCTCCTTATTTTCCCGGAAAAAATATTCTTTATTTTGATATCTTCTTGGGAAAGCAAAATTGACCCAAAATCGTCTTTAGGGCCCAAGTAAAAAAATTTCCAATCCAAACCAAGCCTTCTTAATTCTCTGGCAACAGCTAAGATGGGAAAAATGTGTCCGGCGCTGCCTCCGCCGGTAAATAATATTTTCATCTTATAAATGCCTTGAAATATTTAATAATATTCCTATACCGAATAATTCTGCCGCTATGGCCGATCCCCCGTAACTGATAAACGGCAAGGGAATTCCGGTAAGCGGCAAAATGCCTATCGTAGAGCCCATATTTACAAAAGCTTGAATGGTTATCCAAAAAATTATTCCCGCGCAAGCCAACTTTTGAAAACTATCGGCTGACTTCTTGGCAATCTTTAATCCCCGCCAGGCAAATATTAAAAAAAGCGAAACAATTATCAAACTGCCTATAAGGCCGGTTTCTTCAGAAAGAACAGCGAAAATTGAATCTGCCATGGGCTCTGGCAGAAAGCCGAATTTTTGGATGCTCATTCCCAATCCTTTCCCGAAAATTCCGCCTGAGCCTATGGCAATCAAGGCCTGTTTTAGCTGATAGCTTTTGCCCATGGGGTCTAAATTAGGATTTAAAAAAACTAAAACTCTTTCCATCCTGTAAGGAGCTATTTTTACAAGAACGGCGAAAATCGCAACTATGCTAGTGATAATTCCCAAGGCGTGCTTTGCCGGCATGCCTGTAAGGAAATACATCAGAATGCCGCAAGTAATAATAATTCCGAGAGTGCTGACATTCGGCTGCAACGCCAAGAGCAGACCGATAATTCCCATGATTGCTAAAAAAGCCGATAGGGTTCTGGATAAGTTTTTTTTGGTTTTTTCTCTTAATGACGGCAGCCAGGCGGCTAGGTAAAGAATAAATGATATTTTGAGCAATTCTGACGGCTGGAAAGAGGTAATGCCTAAATTTATCCAGCGGCTGGCGCCGCCAGAATTTATTCCTATCTTGGGAAAGAAAACCAGAATCATTAAGAATAAGCTTGCCAGCAAAAGAATCGGCGCTCGTTTTTTCCAAAATTCTAAAGGAATCCTGTAGGCTGCATACCCTAAAATAAGGCCGGGCAGAATTCCGTACAAAAGATGGCGCATCAGATAAAAATTTGGGGAACCGAATTTTTCTTGGGATATGACAGTCGAAACGCTGGTTAAAATGACTACCCCGAGCAGAATTAAAATTCCTACCACTGAAGCTAAAATATAGTCCGGATGGCCTGTTTTGCTATCTTTCATAATTATATTTTAGCATACTTAGCGTATTTTTTAACAAATTTCTTAAATAAATCGCCCCTTTGAGCGTAGTCTTTAAAAACCCCGAAACTCGGCGAAGCCGGAGACATCAAGCATATCTTTCCGGCATCAGTATATTTATATGCCAATTTCACCGCTTTTTCCATATCTTTCACAGAAAAATATTGGAAATTGGAAATTGGAAATTGGAAATTTTCGATGGCCTGCTTGATTCGTGTGCCGGTACTTGGAAACAAAATAAGTGTTTTTATACTGCTTTTGATTAGTCTTCTTGCCAAGCCATCGAATGATAATCCCCTGTCGTAACCGCCCAAAATCATTGTTTGCGCCTTATCGCCCAAAAAATCCAGGGCCTCAATGGCGGTTTCGGGTACGGTTGATAAAGAATCGTTATAAAATTCTATTCCCCTGAATTTGCCGACATATTCCAATCTATGAGGCAGCGACTTTAATTTTTTGGGCATAGGCAGTTTGTATATTTTTGCTACCGCCTCGGCCGCTGCTCGATTCAACTCATAATATTTCCCCTGGATTGAGATTTTTCTAGCACGGGATTTCCCGGCAATTTTTCTAACCAGGAGATCTTTAGAATTATAAATTAAATAATCATTTTTAGTTTGATATTTAGTGATGTTTGCCTTAGCTAAAGCATATTCTTTAAAACTTTTATAATAATCCAGATGTTCGGGATAAATGTTCAAAAGCACGGCAATATGCGGAGATTTTTTTAAATTGTAAAGCTGGTGCGAAGAGAGTTCATAAACGAAAATGTCGTCTTTTCCAGCCTTTAATAAAGAGGTTAAAACCGGTTTTCCAATATTGCCCACCAGATGAGCTCTTAATCCCCCACTCTTTAATACCTGATAAATCCAATAAGAAGTCGTGCTTTTTCCCTTGGTGCCAGTGATTCCTATAATTTTTCCCGGACAATTATCCCCGCCCAAGGCGGGTCCGCCTAGGGCGGAAAAAAATATTTCCGTCTGCGTCGTAATCTTACTATCGAGGCGAAACCTCGATAGTGTTTTAAATGGGATACCAGGAGATTTAATGATAATGTCATAATCTTTAATAGCCTTAAAATAGTTTTTCCCAAAATATTTTTTCGTGTTTGGAAATTGGAAATTAGAAATTGGAAATTCTTTTTGGTCCGCGATTCCTATTATTTTCTTAGGAAATATTTTTCGCAGGAACAAAAAGCTGTCTTGGCCTTCTCTGCCAAAGCCAAGAATAAGTATTCGTTTATTTTTAAATTGTTCAAATGTATTGACAAATTTCATATAGTATGTTATACTGTTATTGTTGAAGCATGGCCATTAGCTTCGGCGAATATTTCCAAAGGAGGTATTAAAATAGCCATAACAGAAGTAGGAGCGCGAGTCAAGGTCGAGGTGCCCAGATCGGGTGGCGGCCTTCCCATCACCACGATGGGAGGCCATGACGGGGCAACCATTTTCTCCCACTTCAAGAAGTCGGAGAAGAGCGGGAGGTACTTGTTCGGAACGGTCGAGGCGGTCTGCAAGGTTCAGCCCGAGCAGACCGAAACGGTCATGGGCGAGAAAGGGCCGGTTCTGGACGAAGCCGGGAATCTCGTCAAGAAGGTTGTCCAGGATGCCCGGTATACCGCACTAGTGCGCTGGGACGGGCCCAAGTACCGCACTTCCACCCTGCCGGTGGAAATGCTCCGGCATCTAAAGAGTTTCCAGTTCGTTAGCGGGTAAAGCGGGTAAAATCCGCGAATAAGAAAAGGCTGTGGCTAAGGTCACGGCCTTTCTCTTTTTAAAAGATATGGTATTTCGCCTGATTTTTTAGCTTTTTCAAAACTCAATTTAAAGGCCTTTCTGCTTTCTTTGTAAGTCCCGACGCACTCAAATGGCTTATGTTTGCCTTCCCCTATTAATTCTTTCATAACCGCCAGCAATTTTTTATTCTCAAACAAATCTTTGCTGAAAATTTTTAACAAATCCTCTTTGTTTAATAAAGGATATAAGCTCATATACACGAAAAGGCACTTGGGGCATTTTCCGCACCAACGTTTTTTGGCTTGGAGCGCTCCCCCGCTGCTCATTCTCATGCCGGCGTTGCAGCTGGAAAAGACCGAGAAATATTTGGGGTATTTTGTCAGCATTTTGGAAATTTCCAGTTCTCCGTATTTTCTCAAATAACTGAAATAATTAATATCTTTAGCTAAATATTTTTTGCAATAATTTCGGAACATTTTTTCAAATTCCGAACTTTTCGCCCATTGGTGGTTGATAATTCTGCCTAAATACCGCACATTCCCATCATTAGCGCTTTTTTCATTGGAAAAAGCAATATTTTTATAATTAAATAAAACTGCGCAAAGCACGGATATGAACGATAGAAGACTGGTAAAGGGCGTATGTCCATTAAGATAACCCTTTTTATTTAATTCCAGCAGTTTTTTATCAATCTTTCTTTTTACTATTATTTGTTTTTTAACGCCTGAAACTTTTACTGCTTTCTGTATTTTAGCTACGGGGTTTACGGTGAATAAGGCGATATCCTTGTTTTTCTTTTTTAGGCTTTCCAGCGTGACGATTGAATCCCTGCCTCCGGCAAAGGGCGCTAGGTAACGATTTTTGAGGCCCGGCTTCCAAAGGATGCCGGGCTTCACGATACCTGGTTTCGATACAATTTTCAGCCAGTCAATTTTGTTTTCGTAAAAAAACTGGCCCATTCCCTTAATGATTAAATTTCTCCACCAGCCAATCTGTTCTTTATTCAAACAGCCGGCCTCTATGATAATTTCCGGGGCGATTGCCGCTTTCCAATACGTGGGGATTTCCATTAACCCCAGATGAAAAACCAAATTATCTAAATTTATTTTTGCGTTAGGAACATTTTTTATAATAATCTTGGGCCGGAAATAAATATTTTCCGGTTCCATTTTAAAAATAAAGGAAATTTCCAAGTTTCCTTTTCTGATTTTATAAAAATAATTTTTGTAGATAAATTTTTTACTCATCCCAGCAATCTTATGCCAATGCCAATAATTGCCGCAACGACCCCGATTATCCAAAATCTCATAGTTACCTTATACGAAGGCCATCCCTTTGCCTCAAAATGGTGGTGTATAGGAGAAGCTAAAAAAATCTTTTTATGCCTGAATTTTTTGGAAAGCAATTGCAGAATAACCGACCCAGATTCTATAACCAATAGCAATCCGATAATCGGCAGAACCAAGACCGAATCGGTCAAAAAAGCAATTACGGTTAAAGAGGCCGTAAGCCCCATAATGCCGCTTTCCCCCATATAAAATCTGGCGGGAGGTATGTTAAACCAC
>JACPLM010000004.1 GCA_016186525.1 Candidatus Nealsoniibacteriota bacterium
GACCTTCCGGGACGGCGAAAATATTAAAAATGGCGGCATCGATATTGAAATAATCTTTTTCCCGAGGCACACTCCGGACGAAGTCGCCTTTTACGTCATCCAGGAAAAAATCCTGATTACCGGAGACCTTATAAAAGTCCCTAAAGATAAAAAAAGCTATGGGCAAACGCCCTTTATTCCTGTCTTTAATTCGCCTTATTCCAGCTTCGAGGATGCCATGTCTTCTTTAAAAAAAATTAGCGATCTTGATGTGGAAACGCTTATGCCCGGGCATCGCCAGCAAATTACCGGAGAAAAATTAATCAAGAGCTGTCTTGTTCAAATGGAAGAAGAAATGGTAAAAAAGAAACGATTAGTTGCTAATCTGAAAAATAGGGGCATGGCTGATGCTGAAATCTTAAAATATGTCATTCGAGATATTTCGAAAAGCTATCCTAATTGCTCGCAAACAGACCAAATGTTTTATGCTTATCTGCTATTAAAAAGCTCGGTTTAAAGCCGAGCTATTTATTTTTAACTTTTAGGAGCGTGAATTCTATCCCAAATTTCATCAATCTCATCTTGCCCAAGAGTTTCTTTCTCTAAAAGCGCTTCAACGAATTTTTTAAACGCCTCCTGATCTTTCGAAATAATTTCTTTGGCTCTCCCATACTCTAATTCAACAATCCTCTTTACTTCCCCATCTATCTCTCTAAGGGTTTCCGGGCTGACATCTTCTTTTCTATTAACTTCCCTGCCCAAGAAAACCTCTTCTTCCTTTGCTCCGAAAACCCTCGGCCCCAACTTTGACATTCCGTAAGAACAAACCATTTTCTGGACAATTTCCGTAGCTTTCCTTAAATCATCTTCAGCTCCGCTCGATTTTTCTTGGAGGAAAATTTCTTCAGCTGCTCTGCCGCCAAAAAATATTGCCGCCAAGTTTCTAAGGTACGTTTCAGAAATAATGTAGCGATCATTTTCTGGAAGGCATAAGGTTTGCCCCAAAGACCTCTCTCTGGCGATAATTGAAACTTTGCGGACAGGATCCATGCCGGGCAAACTCTTCGCAAGAAAAACATGGCCTGTTTCGTGATGGACAATAATCTTTTTATCGTTGCCGTCCATTACCAGCTTTCTTCCCTTGCCCATTAAAATTTTATCCATAGCTGCATTAAAACAAGGCCCGTCAATATCGGATTTATTTTGTTTGACAGCGGCAATAGCTGCTTCATTAACTAAATTCTCTAAATCAGCTCCGGAAACTCCGGGAATAAGTTTGGCAATACCCGCCAAATTAACATCTTGAGCCAAGGGCTTTCCTTTGGTATGGACCTTTAAAATTTCCTCTCTGCCTTTAACATCCGGCTTATTAACAACCACCTTTCTGTCAAACCGCTTGGGCCTCAAGAGCGCAGGATCAAGAATATCGGCCCTGTTGGTGGCAGCTATGACAATGACATTCGTTCTCTCGTCAAAACCATCCATCTCAACAAAAATTTGGTTTAAGGTTTGTTCTCTTTCGTCGTGAGACGTTCCCAGCCCAGCGCCACGGTGACGGCCTACAGCATCGATTTCATCAATAAAAATTATGGAAGGCGCGTGTACCTTAGCTTTCTCAAACAAATCTCTAACTCTGGCCGCTCCGACTCCAACAAACATCTCAACGAATTCAGAGCCAGAAATGCTGAAAAACGGAACTCCCGCCTCGCCGGCAATAGCTTTGGCAAGCAAAGTTTTACCTGTGCCGGGAGGGCCGACTAAAAGCACTCCTTGGGGAATTCTAGCGCCGATTTCTTCATATTTTTTAGGATTTCGCAAAAAATCAACGATATCTTCAACTTCTTCTTTTACCTCGTCAATGCCGGCAACATCGGAAAATCTTTCTTTGACAAGAGGGCCTGCCAATTGCGTTTTGGTCCGGCCCATAGAAATAACTTTATCCATTTGCTGCTGGCCGGCCTTTCGCATGGAAAACATAAGCCACACTAATAGCGCCAGAGGCAAAACCAACCATAAAATACTAGTCCAGGAAAAAGACTGTACAGGCCTTACGTCGGTTTTTACTCCAGCTTTCTCCAGCCGTATCGGAAGCTCCGGATACAGATAAATGGGAAAATTAGCTTTATATTGGCCGCCGTCTTTCATTTGTATGCCCATAATCGTTCCGGAAGTTTTGCCGGCATTCTCTTGTATTACAACCGAGGATATTAATTCTGACTGATCTAATTTAACTAAAAAGTCATTATAAGATATTTCTGCCAACTGAGACGAACGGCCCTGCTGATTTAGGAGCAAATAAAGCAAAAATCCAACTCCCAATACAACAAACAGCCATCGCCAATTGAATTTCTTTTCTTTCATTTCGCCCTCCCATTAGAGTTGTTAAAGAACTTATCTAAATTAATTAACACAAAAGCTCCGCTACATCAATATGCCTGAATTATTTTGACTGTAAAACAAACTGAAATTGTTTGAAGAGAAACGGCCTTTTCATCCTTTTTTCAGAAATAACCGAGAGGCCCAAAGAATTAAAAATATCCCTCCACTGCTGCCTTGTTTTAAAAGAATGCAGATTAGAAACAGAGGGATAAAGCATATTCCTGCTTGAGAAAAAAATGTGAATTGAGCAAACTAATTTTGAAAAAAATCCCTCCGGGATATCTTCATAAATAATGATCGTTTTCGCCACCCGCTTTGCTTCCCCTAACAATACTTGAAAATCTTCAATGTGATGAAGAACACAAATAATCAATGCTATGTCAAAATAACTGTCATTAAAAGGCAGATTCCGTCCGTCAATAAGTTTAAACGGAACAGGATAAATGCGATTGTCTTTGACATCGACTCCCATAACTTCTGCTTTAAAAAAATCTTTAAAAAGCTTGGCAGCCGTTCCAGATCCGCAGCCTATATCAATAATCCGCGCGCCATCTTTAATAAATGGCTCGCATTCCTCTTTTAAGATATTTTTAAAAAACTTCTCTGAAATCCAGGAAGTAAACCGATAATAACTTATCATTAGCTTCTTTGATCTAAAACGATATTAACCGTTTTTTCTTCTTGGCCGCGAAGAACCTTTAAAACAATTTCGTCTCCGGGGTTGTATTTTACAATAATCTTGCCCAAAGAATTTTCAGCAGTTATTTTTTCGCCGTTAAACTCTAAAATAATGTCATTTTCTTTGAGTTCGGCTTTCTCTGCGGCAGACCCCTTAGCGATAGCGGGCTCCCCCCTACCTGAAACAATCCATGCGCCATAAGAAGATCCTAAATTATTTTCTTTTTGAATGCTTTCTGTCACTAAAACATATCTTACCCCCAAAAAAGGATAAACAATTTTCCCCGAAGCCTTAATTTGCTCTATATCTCTTTTAGCTTTATTAACCGGTATGGCAAAACCGATATTTTGAGCGTCAAGAACGGTCGCCGTGTTAATGCCTATTACTTCTCCCTTTAAATTCAAAAGAGGGCCTCCCGAATTTCCCTTATTGATTGCGGCATCGGTTTGGATAACATCTTCAATGGTTTCCACAAGGCCGCCGCCTTCAGCTGTAATTGTCCTTCCCAAGCCGGAAATTACTCCCACTGAAATCGTATTTCTGAACTCGCCCAAAGCATTGCCAATAGCTATGACCGTTTGGCCCATTTGAAGGCTGTCGGAATCGCCAAGCTGCACCACTGGAAATGATCTTTTAATGATTTGGCCGGAATCGGAAATTTGATTTTCTGTTTCAATTTTCAATACAGCCAAATCCTGAATTGGATCTCTGGCTGAAACCTTAGCCGAAAACTTTTTGCCGTCATTGGTTAAAACCGTATAATCTGCCTCTTCATCTAAAACAACGTGCTTATTAGTTAAAATTATGCCGTCAGCCGATACAATAAAGCCCGTGCCTCCGCCAATCTCTTTTTTCTCCGTTCCTATTTGGCGCTGCTGCGGAATTAGGAGCCCAAATTCCTGAAAAGGATTTATGTAATACTGCTCGAAAACCGGCAGGTCTTTGGAGATAATAATACTGACTACGGCCGGAGAAAAATCATTGACCGCTTTTATGATTTTTTCTTCTTGCGTTGTTTGCGGGACATATTCTTGATCGATTGCCTTTTCTGGCTCATTAACGTTGAACTTAGCAAGATAATCTTTAGCTTCAAAATAAAAAACGCTGCCGGAGATAATTCCTGCTATAAAACCGAAAAAGGAAGACGCGAAAATAATGGATACGAATATCCAAAGAGTTTTGTTTTTCCAAAAATTGGGAAACTTTATTTTTATTTTAGGCGACTCTAAATCGTAGAGCGTCATAAATTAAATCTTTAATCTCGCTTTGTAATCGTCGATTGCCGCTTTCAAAGCGGATTTAGCCAAGTATGAGCAATGGACCTTTGCTGGCGGTATAAAACCAAGCTCTTTAGTAATATCCTCGTAGCCAATTTTTAAGGCCTTTTCAATCGCTTTACCTTTAATCAGCTCGCACATCATGTCGGAAATAGCTATGGCATGGCCGCAGCCAAAAGTCTCAAATTTAACATTCTCTATAATATCTTTTTTCCCCGCTTTTTTTATTTTTATATACATCTTCATCACGTCTCCGCAACGCATATTTTGAGTGTCGCCGACGCCAGAAGCATCTTTCATTTTTCCTAAATTTCTCGGGTGGAGAAAATGATCCATTACTTTTTTAGAATAATATTGCTGCATAAATATTATATTATTTTATATCCTGAAATTTTTCTTAATCTTTCTATGACCGTAGGCAAAACTTTTAAAAACTTATCGATTTCCTGCTGGGTAGTGTATTTCCCGAGAGTAGCCCTTAAAGAACCGTGAGCTTCTTCGTGGGATAACCCTAAAGCCAAAAGCACATGGGACGGCTCCAAGCTCTTAAAAGAACAGGCCGACCCCGTAGAAACAGCGATCCCTTTTTGATCTAATGCCATAACCATAGCTTCGCCTTCCGCCCCCTTGAAGCTGATGTTAATATTATTCGGCAAACGCTGGGAAATGGAGCCATTTAGAGCGGAACCGGGCACAATCTTTAAAATTGTTTTGATTAATTTATCGCGAAACTGCCTAATCCTTATATTTTGCAGCTTAACTCTTGGATTTTGAGTTTCCTTAACGGCCTCGCCGAATCCCACGATGGCTGAAACATTTTCTGTCCCCGATCTCAATCCCTGTTCCTGTCCTCCACCGTAAATTATAGGAGAAATGGGTGCGCCTTTTTTGATATACAAAGCTCCCACTCCTTTGGGGCCGTATATTTTATGCGCGCTTAAGGTAAGCAGGTCCACGCCAAGTTTTTTAACGTCGCAATCAAGATAGTTGGCGGCCTGCACGGCGTCGGTGTGGAAATAGATTTTTCCGCCCGAGGCGGACCCGCCCTGGGCGGGAGTTTTAGATTTAAGAAGCTGGCCGATTTCGGCGATGGGCTGGATAGTGCCAATTTCATTGTTGGCATACATTATTGAAATCAATACCGTATTCGGCTTGATTGCCTTCCCTACCTCGGAAACGCTTACTAAGCCATCTTTATTCACTGGCAGATAGGTAACTTCCACACCCCTTTTTTCTAACGCCCCGCAAGGCTCA